>JANYIW010000405.1 GCA_025358645.1 Bacteroidales bacterium | reverse complement strand
AAATTGTCATATCCGAATGTTGCGCTCAAATTACCACCAGACTGCCAATACTGCCCTGAGGTTACTTGCTGCCTTTCATTTATTCCTGTAGTCAACCATCTCACGATACCATCCGTAGATATGGAATTTAGATATCCATATGAATTATAATTTTTTGTCTCAGTAATTCCCGATGGATGTGTAATCGTACTATTCCTGCCTTTATCATCATAAGTGACAGAAGTTGTAAATGAGGATTCGGGGATGGTTTCTGTTGTAGATATGACCCTGCCTTTCGTATCGTAAACGAAGGAGCGGCCAACACTTCCTGGTGAAATTATAGAAGTTAATTGCTTATTGGGGTTATAAGAATATGTAGTTGTTCCATCTGCCGATAATACTTTTTGAATTAGCATGCCTTCAGAAGAATAATCCATATGAGTTGTTTGACTTCTGGAATTTTGCTGGTCAGTTAATTCCCCAAAACCATTATAAGTATATGAAATTGTACCTGCACTTGGATCAACCAACTGATCCTGGTTTCCAGCTACATCATAATGCATACTTGTAACTATCCCTCCTGGAGCTGTGATTGTTTTCACTTTACCATCGTTATAATAGAGGTAACTTATTGTACCCCCGGCATCAGATGCAGAACTCAGTGTGCCGTCAGAAGAGTAGGTTTTCGAGAATGATTTTCCGGCTGTTGTTTCTGTAATTGTATTATTATTATACACCCAGGCTGAGTTCTTTCCAGATGGTCGGGATAGATTGGTTTTTCTACCATAAGTGTCATAAATAAAAGTGTTTAACAAAACTGATCCACCTGAAAAATATGGCTCCGATACACTTTCAACCTGTCCTTTTATATTATGTACAGTGGAGGTATAAATCATTGTCCCATCGAACCCTTTAGCACCTGATCGTATCTCTCTTCCAAGTTTATCGAACCAGCTTTTAGTCTGTGAACCATCATTGCCAGTTTTCTGAACAGAATAACGTGCGGTTATAGGATCAGAAACAGGATCTTCCCATGCGTAAACTGTTGTTGCCTGACTACCATTACTTGAGGAAATAGAAGTTGCTCTGCCCAGATCATCATATTGATTAGTGGTTATATTTCCCAGGTAATCCTCTTGGGTAAATACCCTCCCATAATTATCGTAAGTGCTTGTAGTTAAATGCGATAATTGATCGGTTGATGTATATATCCTTACGTTGTCAGGCATATAAGTACAACTATTTGTGCGAGACACTCCGTTTACAGTTGCTGTTCCACTTTGGAGAGTACCATTTGAATTATAAGCATAGGTTTTTGTAATCTGGTTGCCTGTGCCGGAATACCATGTTTCACTGGTTAAGTGATTGTTCTCTGGAGCAAATATACTCGTTCCAGATCTGGTTATTGTTGGACTACTACCTGAAAATTGTATAATTGTTCCAGTTGGTCTTCCTAAAAGCCATTGATATTGTGTTGCGATGTTTTCATAAGTATTAGTAGTAGTTTCTATAGAACCATTTAGAAAACTCTTAGTAATTATGGTCGGATTACCATAATTATCATATTGAGCACCGGACGTAACTGAATGCCCGGTTAGTTTATCGTTTTGTACTGAACTCTGCACATAAGGGAAAATACGTTTACGTGCTCCATCCAATATAACAGATGACCATGCATTTGTAACTTTTGATATTGTATCAGTAGACCCTGCCCGTTTTGACAGAGTTTTTAGTATTTTTGGATAATAATATGTCAGATCATAACCAAAAATACTTTCACTCTCCATACCTATAGTTAAATCTGTACTCCCTGATTTTGCATAACCCAGGAATCCTTTCCCTTGGAGATGAAGTTTTGCGCCTTCATAATAATAATTCTGAGTATTTAAAGACCCTTTCCCGTTATCAAATTGAACTGAACTTACCATATCCCAGGGTCCCTGAAAATCAGTTACAGGAAAAACCGCACCTGTTCCTTTATTATATACCTCTGTTGATGCATAAGAAAGCTTCGAATATGTGAGTTTTGTAAGCACACCAAGACCATTACCGATTATATTCATCAAAAATGAAGTGTTTTCTACAGCATTATACAATCGATATCCATGCGGCAAATGAGTGCAAATAATATCAGAATTACCATCACCATTGAAATCTCCAAGGGATATGTTATCAGTGTAAGATGGATAATCCATATTATGTGAATAAAATTCAGTTCCTTTATTCATGGAAATATAAAGATAAGTACCGGACCAGCTGCCATTCATAGAGGTAACTATTAAATCAGTGGCTCCATCTCCATTGAAATCTCCTGATCTCACTATATCATCTTTAAGATTTTCTTTCTTTTGAGGAAGGTCATGTTGCTCAAAACCGGTGCCGGTGGATAGTTGAATCTGCCAGGTAGCCCAATCATAAGAAATTGAATTCTGGACGTTACCATATAACAATATATCTACTTTACCATCGGCGTTAAAATCACCTAAATTAAAATATTTCTGTTCTGATAATAAATCTGAACTATACAGCAGGTTAAGTGATGTCCCTGTAAATGTATAAATCTTCACTCCGGTAATTTCTACACTCCAGATATCAGCTTTCCCATCACCATTGAAATCACCGCTTAATACATCACCAGTAAGTGTGCTTATCGTCCCCGAGGCTAAAAGATTCAATGTTGAGGTTAGCTGACCGGATAAATTGGTTAAGGACATAATTTTCCAATTCCCCGACAGATCGTGTAAGAATATATCATTTACTCCGTCACCATTATAATCAGACGACATTTGGGATTTCAGAGTTTCAGGTGAATCAGTGTCTCTTCCGGTAAGACCTATATAGCCATTATATGCCTGCGAAGCAATAAAAACAGGTAGAGCAAATGAACTTCCGTCACATAATCTGTAATAGAAATCTGATGTTGGTGATGTGGGTGTTGTACAATATTCATATACAATATCATCAATGCCATCTCCATTCAGATCAACGGAGCGGATGTCTCTTAACAATGTAACGTCAATAGCAATAGAGCTGCTAAAAGAAGAAGAAAAATTATTGTTCCCATCACTGAAATAAACTTTTATCCCTGTCCATGTGGCTCCCTTTGAAGTGTCTGGAAGGCAAAGAAAATCGGCTCTTCCATCACCGTTAAAATCACCCATGCATAATCTTGAACTATATTTAATATATTGATGAGACCTAACTAATGCATCTGAAAAAGACACATTTACGGGACTATGGTAAGAAAATATCGTGGAATTAAATCTATTTGTCCCTGTTCCATATTCGACAATTTCATTCAGTATTGAATATGAATTATAATCCGATCCCTGATAAGATTGTTTAAATTCATAAGTTTTAGCAATACTGGAATTGTATTTTACAACAATTTTATCGAGTAAGAGCCATTGTTCTATTTTTTTACCTTTTATAAAAGAAAAATGCTTGTCACTCCTTTGTTTGTAGTAAAATGTGATCGTATTTGGACCATAACTTATCTCTGAAGGATAAACACTACAATGGTCCTGAATATAAGTGAAGTTCACCTGGTTACCAAACAAGTCGCTAATCTGCGAAACGTACCAGTTCAGAATCTGGGAATACTCATCTATTTTTTGTTTTGATGCTGAAATCTTACCATATTCATAGATAAGTCCGGATTTTGTTTCAGCTTTGAACCATGAAGGGCCGCCAGTATCAGTTTCTTGAGGAGTAACTCGTGTAAAAATATCATTATCGGTTTGGTATTGTGCATCGGAAGCTCCATAACTGGAATAGGTATTCACCAGTCTTTGACCATCCATATAAAAACGATCATTAATATCTAGGTTAACTCCAACGGCTGTTCCATCATGATAGAATGTCTGAGGCCCCCGACTAATTGCAGATAAGCCTCCAATTTGCCACCCAAATCCGGCAATACCGATCCCACTATTACTTGAATAAACCAGGGATATGGCTGGAGCAAGTCCATTTACTCCTGGAAGTACTTCCAATGGAATATTAAAGGTTGATCCCCCCATAGAATTAACACTTACAGATCCATTTGTTGCTCCTACCAGATAGCCAGTGTTTAAGGTTCTTGTTTCAGGATCAGGGATATCATTACCCGTTAAGTAACCGCTTCCAGGAAATTGAAGGACAATTTTAACAATATTTGAATAAATTGTACTACAATCGGATGTTATCCGACACATATAGGAATTATCTTCAAATGTGGTAGAACCTTTTATAGTTAAATTTGCAGTTTGATAATTTTGAGCTGGTAATCCCGATAGATCTGTCCAAGAATTAACTCCATCTTGTGATACTTGCCACTGATATTGCAGATTCGGGCCTGTAGCAGTAACCGAGAATGTAGCATCGCTGCCCAGATTAACATTTGAATACGAAGGTTGAGATGTTATTGAAGGCATTGGTTTCACATTCACAGTAATATATGCACAAGAGGTAATAATACATCCACCTTCAGCACGCACTGAGTAAGTTGTTGTTACACTCGGACTAACAGTTATGCTTGTGGTGTTAGTCCCTTCATTTGTACTACCACAAGGAGTCCCTCCTGAGTACCAATGCCAGACTCCATAACCTTCTTCGAGGCTTCCTCCTTGCAAAGTTAATGTAGAACCGCCTCCAGGGTTACCACCTGAACATATCTCAGTTTTTGTTGCAAGTATTGATGTTGGTGGGATTGAAGGAGTTCTGACAATAATTGTTGCACTGCCGTACATTAACACTTCACAACCGATTGAGGTCACTGCCCTAACCGTGTATATTCCGGCAGCACTTTTGTTTCCAAATGTGATCTGTCCTCCATTACCTGTCACTGCCTGAGACGTGGATGCCCCATTTAAGTAGAGGTTATAGGGTGTACCAGAAATAGATCCGGTCAACTTAATTTCTGATGATAATCCGGGACATATTGTTGTCGAGCCGGTAACTTCAAATAGAGTTGATGTGCTAAACTGGATATATGCAGGATTGGAGATTATAGTAAAACATGTGTTTGTTATTTTACATCTAAAACCCCTTCCATCCATGCCTGTTGTGGATGGGATATAGTAAGTTGTGCCTGTAGCTACAGAAATATCACTCCATATACCTGAAATTTGATTTTGCCATTGATAAGTATTGCTTCCAGGTGCTGAAACACTGAAACTTGTTGCCGCTCCATTACAAATTGTTACGCTAGTTGGATGTTGTGTTATAGTTGGATTACCTATCACGGTAACAGTTAGCGGTACACATGATGTCTGATTACAAGTGCCCTCCCCCCGGACACAGTAAGTTGTCGTAGTCGGTGGATTGACATCAAAGGAGGGACCGATATGTACCGGAGATCCTAAACAATCGCCAACATACCATTTCCAACTTGCCCCATCTCCCAAAATACCTCCACTGGGTGTTAAGGTAGTACCAACACCAAGACACGTAGGGTTCGAGGTTGCATTTATGCCAGTGGGATTTGTTGAATATGATGGATTGGTTATTACTACACTATTTTGCATTGGCATTAAACAATTACTTTTTTCAGCTATAACAGTATATGTACCCCCGGCGCTTTCATTCCATATGAGTGTATTCGCATTCCCATCTTTAGTTTTAGATTGCTGCCACGTTCCGTTAAAAAGGAGTCTGTAGTGATAACCTACTACTGACCCTGATAGCGTGATATTTAAATTCGTGCCAGGACATGTTGAGCCACCACCCGTCAGTGCGAAAATATAAAATGATTCAAAATTTACAGATATTGTGCTTGGGAGACTTACACATCCTGAACTATTGGTCGCTGTTACTGAAATAGTTCCCGGATTTGATCCAAAAGTAACATCAATTGTATTTATATTACTTGACCCTGATGCACCAGAGGGTAGTGTCCAGTTGTAACCTGTTAACCCGGCGGTAGCTGTGTATGTATACATTGGACCTGGGCAAACGGTTGTTATCCCTGAAATAGAGAGAGTAGTTAATGGATTCACAGTTACTGTTATATCTTTACATAAAGAATTGCTACATCCGGTTTCCCAGCGTACATAATAGGTTGTGGTTGTGGTTGGTGCAGGAATTGAAATTGATGAAGCATCAGTATATCCAACCTGGGTACCGTCACAACTTCCAGAAAACCATCTTGTGGCAGAACCTGATCCACCAATGGCTGTAAGTGTAATATTACCCCCAGCATTTGAACAAAAATTATTTCGATCAACCCTAAGTCTTGAAGGTGCAACAGCAAAATTATCGCATGCCTGTTGAACAGTGACTGTATAACTTCCTATGTAGACATATCCGGTTCTTGCTGATCCAGTGTTTGCTTGAACACTTATTGTTACACTGAGCCCGCTCTGTGAATAAGAGAGCCAACTGCCATTTTTTGAAAGTGTGTAATTTGTGCAATTATTCTGCGAGGTAACGCTTATGGTGGGATATAATTGACCTGCACCAGATCCTGCATTTATATAGCTGGTAGATATTGAATAAACAGTGCACTGACCTACCATTGGACTAACTTGGGCAAAGGCATTACTAAAGGATATAATTGTGAAGAATACTATCAGTGATTTTTTGAATTTCAGGTTAGGATTCATTTTGATATATTTTAAAAGTTGATGTAAATTGTGAATGGTGTATTTAATTCCCGGCTGTTTGACCTTTAATTATCTTCCAGTCAACTCTTTTTTCATTGATCATTATTCGTAAGATATAGATGCCATCTATGTACTGACTAATATCAATTTCTGAGTGATTATCAAAATTCCTCTGTACTTTTAATTCTTTCCCATTTAAATCATATAGTTTCATCTCACTATCTGAGTTTAATGGCATATTCGAAATATCTATTTTTATTAACCCTTTATTGGGGTTTGGATAAATATTGAATCCTATTTCTCCTTCCTCAGTTTTAATTCTCTCTCTTGTTATATCATCTTTCCCTTTTTCATCTGCAGTTTCTACCGTTGATCCTATTTCCAGTCCTCTTGCCATTTGGTTTTTCTGGGCCCCCAGTTGTTTAGGGTCTGTAATTGGAAATTTAACCATAGAATTAAGCTTTCGAACACTGATAGTTCGAGTATGCCTATTGCCATTTTCATCATAAGTATAAGAAACTGTTTGACCAAAAAGTCTCATTGCCAGTAATAAAACTAGACCTACGAGAATGATTCGTTTACGATTCATTGCATTAAATTTATAGAGTAAGTGATTTGGATTGATATTCAAACAATCACCTTCAAGGTGAAATAGATTCCTCAGGGAATTGGGTAATATCGAATAAGTAATTTTCAACGATCCTTTAATAAGGCAGTCAAAGGTTTAATCGGAATAGGGTAAATTTTGTTACCCCATCTTAAATAGAATTTTTATTTGTTTTTCCTTGCCATAGCCTGTGTTCTGGAGGCGTCACGGCTGAATTTTATTCCTTCTTAAACAGAAAAAAATACCCGGCAGGGTATTAATTTTAAAGTTGACCTTCTTCAGCAAAACTTCTGAAGATCTCTCTTTCCTGGGTAAGGATTATGTGATCGAGTAACTGAATGTCAAGAAGATTTCCTGCCTCTTTTATTATCTGGGTTATCTTCTGTTCGCTTTCGCTTGGATTTTGATTTCCTGAAGGGTGGTTGTGAGCGATGATAATTCCTGAAGCGTTACCTTTGATGGCATACTGATAAATCATACGAACATCCATTAAAGTGCCGGATAGTCCACCTTCAGAAAGCGAGGTAATTCCAAGGACTTTGTTTGCTCTATTAAGTAGCAGCAGTTTAAAAGTTTCCTTATGTTCAATTGTGTTTTGATTCCAGGAGTCGAAGAAAATCTTGTGTGCATCCCGGAACTTTTAACTTCAAGGCGATCCGATGGTTTAACTTTAGCCCCATAGGTAATGGTAACTTCTGCTACATGAAGAAGATCGATTGAATGCTGATTATTAGTAATGTTTTTCATAATGCGATAGATTTAAGATAAACAAAGTTTTTACTACGCAGCAGTCGGCCAAAAGGACTAAATAAGTGCAAAAGGAAACGGGATAACCGTCCAGCTTACTATCAGAATATCGCATTAGAATTTAATTACTACGCCTTACATTGGGATAGATGCATGTCTTTTTTACTTATGTTACCCGAGGCATTTAAAGAATCTATATTATAAAATATTTTAATCCATGCTCAAACCCAAAATAAAAAAGAGATTAAAACAATGTCTTAA
>JANYIW010000393.1 GCA_025358645.1 Bacteroidales bacterium | reverse complement strand
CAGAGTCCAGAACCAGGATGATGATAAGATAGTCCATCCCAATAATAAAAGTAATGTCAGGCTTGAAGGAATAAGGCTACGCCTGAGGTTATCCAAAATTTTCCACCACGATAGGAGAGATAAAGGATTTTTCCGTGATCCACCATTTACCTTAGGCAAAAATGGCAATAGCCATGGAATTAATTGCCAATCACCTCTTATCCAACGTGATCGACGGTCTACATCTGCTTTATAACTTGCAGGATACTCTTCAAATAAAAGTACATCACTTAACATTCCCGACCGGGCATAACAACCTTCCAGAAGATCATGACTAAGAATTCTGTTTTCCGGAAACCGGTCCTTCAACGTTTGTTCAAATACATCAACATCATATATACCTTTGCCTATGAAGGATCCTTCTCCAAAGAGATCCTGATAAACATCAGATACAGCACGGGTATATGGATCTATTCCTGGTTCACTACCGAACAACTTTGCGTATTCCGATCGGTTAGTACCTGGTAAACTTACAGCTACCCTTGGTTGAAGAATGCTATATCCCTCGGTTACGCGGCGTTTTTTTATATTGTATTTTGGTTTGTTCAGAGGATGTGCCATAGCTCCGACAAACTGTCGGGCTGAATCGCGCGGTAATTGCGTATCGGTGTCAAGAGTTATGACATACTTGATTTTTTTTAAGACTTCAGTATTGCCAATGATCGGAGAAAACACATTTTCAGAGCCCCCACGCAGCAAGGAATTGAGATCTGATAGTTTTCCCCTCTTTCGTTCCCATCCCATCCAGATTCGGTCTTTGGGATTCCATTTTCTCGGACGGTGAAAAAGAAAAAATGTATCCTTATTCTCTCCAGGATATTTTTCGTTTAGTCCTGATATCTTTTTACCAGCCAGTTGAATCAGAGGGTCGTCATCCTCTGTTTTTTCCTGTGTCGCATCCTTAAAATCGGTTAACAATCCAAAATGTAAGTTTTTATCCTGATTTGCCAGATACCGTACCTCTAATGCTTCTGCCAGATCTTCAATATTCCGGGTATTTAAGAGCATTGAGGGAATAACAACCAACGTTCGTGATTCCGGAGGGATTCCTTTTGAGTAATCTAGTCGTGGTAAGGCATGGGGGTGAACATAAAGAGTTGCCAGCCAGTTCACAAGAGCTACTGAGAGATAACTGGTACATAATGCCAGGAGAAACCCTAATGCCCATAGATGCCAGTTGCCGATTCCATCACTATGGGCTTTTACTAAAAGGCTCCACGAGAATATTACGGTCAATAATAAAATTGAACCAAGATAGAAAAACGATGGAAACCGGAAAATCGTTTTTCTGAATGTCGAAGATAAAGTGTATTTTATTTTTGTAAGCCGCTCAAGTTGATGTATACCTTTGCCAATGAGGTAATACCCGACATGTGCTGTCCGGTCTTCCGGGCCATTCAATTCTGCTCCTTTTTTTGCGAGTTCTATGCATTTCTGTGCCACATCAATTTCAGAAAAGTCGCATTTTTTGGCAATCTTTTCAATAACATGACGATAGCGGTCCCGGGTGTTAAAATCCATTGAAATGTATGCTTCGGCAGGGTCCTTCTGAAGAAGTTTTTCTACGTGGCTCATAGATTCTACGAATTCACGCCAGTCCAAACCGCTCAGGAAACGAAGACTGCTTATGCTATTACTGATCGAGACCTGATCGGCAGCTTGATGCTGGTTCCCAAACTGTACCAATTGGACGATGGTTTGATTTGAATCGGTAAGCCGCTGTTCAATCCATGTCAATGGAAATGCCAAAGCCGGACTTTGTCCCTGTAAACGACGGACAAATTCTGAAACGAAGGGTGTTGACATCGGAGGACCAGACCTTGCCATGTCGGCAATTACAAGGATCAGACTCTTTGGGTCTTTCTCAGCTACTTCTATCATCTTGTCAGCCCAGGAATCAGCAAGATTTCTGTCGATTCTACCAGCAGCTACCTGAACTGCAACTCGCCGTAGATTTTCGATAAGTGCCAATCGTAACATTATGGGGATAGCCCATAATTCACCTATTTTTAAAGTAGTAATGGTTTGATATGCAGTTACAAACCGGCGTAGACTTTCAGGATCGACATGTCCATCTCCATGAGATATGATTTCTTTTGCGATATCATATACACGGGGAAGTCCGGCAGACGGACCAGTTAGTAAACGGGGCAATTCCTTACTATAACCCTTTGGCAGATGTCGTTTTCCTGTGCGAATCTGCTCTTCAATTAAATAAAAATTATCAAGCAACCATTCACCGGCGGGTGTAATCTGACGATTAGCCTTCACCGCATCTGATACAAGATCGTGCACATCCAACAGAATAGTTTCATTTTCTGCAAGACGGGAGAGCAGTTTCTGGTCAGGATCAACTTTTGGCCCCAGGATATGTAACCCTGCCAGGGTTTTGCCATACTGCTCCATCTGCCCGGTACTGAATAATTCCGAACGCAGAGGAGGTAACCCACCTGCGTATTTTTGTGAAAGATCATTTTCCCAAATTTGGGATTTCAACCGATGCAATGATTCGTTAAGTAGAGAAGGAACTATCTTCATGTAGCGCTGATCATTTAAAAAAAATTCAACTAATTATTAACTTAAACAAATGAGATTCAAAATATGGCAGATTGATTCTGGATTGCATCTTTTAAATTCAGCCACAATTTTATGTAATTAGCAAGAAATAAGTGTTATATAAATTCAGCAAGAAGTTACATAATTATCATATCTTTAATGTAATCTAACAAATTCTATATTGAAAAGTTGTGAATGATATTTCTGGCAATGCAGGATTAAAGATTCCTCTATTCAACCAATCTAATGATTTCCGATGGTATATAACGGTTGAGAATTGATATAATCTGCTGCCCGTTTAGTTTAATACCCCTTTCTGAAAAAGTCTGATGCAGGGTTTGAAGCGCTTTTTCGGGAGTATTATTGTTTTTACTCAGATGGGCGAGACAGATATGGCTTAGATTATCATTAATAATATCTGCCAGAAAAACCGAGGTTTGATGATTACCTAAATGTCCATGGTTTGATTGAATCCTTGCTTTTAAATAATGAGGATATCCGCCATTCATAAGCATCTGCTCATCGTAATTTGACTCTATCACAAGCAGATTTGCTTCTTTAATATAAGGAGCAGCTATTTGGCAAATATGTCCCAGGTCGGTTGCAATGGTTATTTTTTTTTCTCCGGAACAAATATGGAATCCTACGGTTTCAGGAGCATCATGACAAACCGGAAATGCCTCGATATCAAAACCTGCCAGATGAAATTTTTGCTGTAAAGGAATTTCGCGGATACAGTCCCGGGATATTTTCCTTTGAGGGGTGAGTATGCTTTCCCAGATTTTAGGGGTTGTGAATACAGGAATACTGTTTTTCCTTGTAAGTATTTCTAATCCTCTGATATGATCGATATGATTATGCGTTATAAGGATACCCATAATAGTCTGCATGGAAATATCAATATCCCTCAAAAACTTACGTATCGAAGTTGCTGAAATTCCGGCATCGATTAATATACCATGGAACTCGTTGCCGAGGTAATAACAATTTCCACTACTTCCACTGCTAAGACTGCAAAAATTCACGTTCATCAGGATAGTTGTTTATCAAAGTCAAATGTAATTGTTTATAAAATAGCTATAAAATAGTTTGATGTTTTAAATTATAAACTGATAGGTGAGCACGAGCCACAGATTACTGAAATTTTTAAGACAAAGTCAATTGGTTT
>JANYIW010000368.1 GCA_025358645.1 Bacteroidales bacterium | reverse complement strand
CAATTTAATTACAAAGAATACAATCGCTAAAACTTAGCACCATGATTGATAAAATAAGTATTAAGAATTTCAAAGCCATTCAATCGGCTACTATTAAACTTACCGACCTTTCGGTTTTTGTGGGCAACAATGGCAGTGGTAAAAGTAGCGTTATTGAAGCGTTGCAAACACTTCAAAACGTTTTACTTCACGGGCTTTCTACGGGCTTTAACGAACGCTGGTTTGGTCTGGAACATATCCGCAATACGTCAACGCCAGCTAAAGGCGCAGGTAAAAAGCTATTTACAGACGATATTGAAATTGATATAACAGGTAAAATACCTCAGGGAAATTATCAATATAAAGTTTGTTTTAATACCAATCCAAGTGGCGACTTGTATTTGGTTACCCAAGAAAGCTTGCTGCAA
This sequence comes from Bacteroidales bacterium, assembly GCA_025358645.1. Taxonomy (GTDB): domain Bacteria; phylum Bacteroidota; class Bacteroidia; order Bacteroidales; family VadinHA17; genus LD21. The sequence continues at coordinate 16,405 of JANYIW010000368.1, read as the reverse complement.
GGCAAAACACAAATTTTTAAATCAGAAGTGATTGATGAGAAAGGGGCTACTGAATATTTTCTTAAAAATGAGCCATTACCAACTGGTCGAATAGCCAATAATTTAGTACTATCCGATAAAAACCTATTTGGAGACATCTCATTTATTCATGATTTCAAGAATTACATTTCGTCATGGCAATTCCTTTCGCTCGAACCAGAACGTATGTATTTTCCTATTCGCCGAGATTATAGCGCAACCTCCGTGCGTATGAAAAGTACGGGCGAAAACCTTGCCGATTTTATTAGCCGTATGCAGGATAATCCAACCATTAGCGACATTATACTTGACAAAATGCGCTATGTTCTGCCCGATTTAAATAACTTAAGTAGGGCACAATTAGAAATACAAAAACAAATCTATTTAATCCTAACAGAAAAAAACAATAAAAAACCACTTCCAAGTTGGCTTTTTTCATCAGGCACCCTGCGTATTTTAGCAATATTGGCCATCCTTAACAGCGAAACACCACCACCTATAATATTTATCGAAGAGATAGAAAATGGCTTAGACCCACGTACTTTGAATATGCTTACCGATGAGATAGGCAGGCTAATTCCCGAACATCAATTTATTGTGACTACTCATTCACCATATTTTCTCGACCTTCTTGAACTTGACCATATTATTACAACCGAGCGAAAAGACGGGCAAACCAAATATTACCGCCCGGCTGATAATGAAAACCTGTTGAAATGGAAGGAGAAATTTTCGATTGGCAAATTGTACACCATGAATAAACTCACGGAAAATGACTAAGAAAGTAGGTATTATTATCGAAGCTCCAAAAGATAGTGGCGACCAAAAAGTATTTGCCTGGTTAATCGAACAATACTGCAAAAATATAAATGTTGTATTTATTGGCAACCGCAACAAAAACGATTTGTTTAACGATAGTCCCGAACAATGTGTAGGTCTTTTTGAATTTGACAATTGCGATGAGGTATTGATTATTTACGATTTAAAGCCCCGCTTTGATACAAAAAGTAATCGGGCAAATCTAAATTTTCAGAACGAGCTTACAGCGAAATTGCAAATCAAGGGATTGGATATGCAGAAAATTACAATTATTTGCATCAAACAAATGCTGGAAACATGGCTTATTGCCGATGAAAATGCAGTTCGAAACTATAAAATTAAGAAACACAAATTAACAGCAACACAACCATCTTTTAATGGCGGTAAAAAACAATTATACAACCCAAAACCTAAAGACTTAATTGAAATATATCTGTCTGAGTATAACCCAACAACCACAGCATTAGAAATCATTAAACAAGCTGATTTAAACACTGTTGGCAGACTTTGTAGTTCCTTTGCTGAGTATAAGAATTTTATAAATAAAAATTGTTCCGATGGGCAACTAACCAAAGTATAATTTGAACACTACTGATAATATTTATTTTTTCAAATCCTTATTCCATGGCAGGCAGGATATATATGCTACTCATTGGGAAAAAGAAGGTAAAAGCGGGTATATGCCTGCATACAAAGTTGATTGGAGCGATTACAGGGAGCACACAGCTAAAGGAGGAACATTTAAGGATTATACCAAGAAAGAATATCAGCCTTTTACAAATGAAGTAATCCTCCGCCATTTTCAGGGAAGTGAAACTGTTGGAATTTATCCTCTTTTAGAAGATAATACCTCGCACTTTATCGCTGCCGATTTTGACGACGAAAACTGGAATGAATCTATTTTAAAGTTGTATTCAACTTGTATTAAATACGATATACCTGCATATATTGAACGTTCCCGTTCCGGTAATGGCGGGCATCTATGGGTTTTCTTCGAAGAAAACCTTCGGGCAGAGCTAACCCGGAAATTGATGTTTGAATTATTAAGAGAGGCTTCAATTATTTCGCCCTTCGAGAAGGAGCCAAGTTTTGACAGGTTGTTTCCTAATCAGGATTTTCATTCAGGGAAGGGTCTTGGCAATCTTATTGCATTGCCCTTAAACGGTAAAGCTCTTCAAAACGGCAATTCCGCTTTCTTAAATCCTGACACTCAAGAACCATTTGCTGATCAATTTGAAGCGGTAAGAAGCTTTCGAAGACTATCAAAAGCTAATTTCCTGATTCTGTATGAAAACTTCTTCGGCCAGAATCTACAGGAGTTCATGAAATCAAATTTTCCCACAGACTCTCATAATGTAATTGAAATAAAAATTGACAGACTGATTTACCTTAAACGTTTGCAGCTAAACAAAAAACTCATCGAATTTCTCCGTGACAATCTGAACTTTCTTAATTCAGATTATCTGGTTAAAAAGAACATGGGTAGAGCAACTTATAACATTGAAAAATATTTTAGGTTAATTGAAGAAACTTCAGATGGGGTAATTATCCCAAGAGGTTTTGTTGCAACACTTATTAGTTTCTGCAAAAAAGAAAACCTTTCGTTTAAAATTATTGATAATCGTAAGAAGCTTGATTTCATTGATTTTGATTCGGAAATTGAATTGTTGCCACATCAGGAATTAGCCATAGAAAAGACTTTAGACAAAGACTTTGGAGTAATTGTTTCTCCTCCAGGTTCCGGGAAAACTATAATCGGGCTTGAAATTATTGCACAAAAAAGGCAACCAGCCTTAATCATTGTTCATAGGAAACAATTATTTGACCAATGGATTGACAGGATACAGAGTTTCCTTAAAATCCCCAAGAAAGAAATCGGTCAGATTGGCAATCAGAAGTTTAAAGTTGGCAAAGAGATAACTGTTGCTATGATTCAATCTCTTACCCGGAACGATGAAATCGATAAAATATCTGATTGTTTTGGAACTATTATAGTTGATGAATGTCATCATATCCCTGCAAAATCATTCAGGGAAGCAATTGTTAACTTTAATTCATTCTATTTGTATGGATTGACGGCTACCCCAAAACGCAAGAATAATGATGAAAAACTAATCTATGTTTATATTGGTAATATTTTGTACAATGCCGATCAGATAGATCAGATTAAAAAATACCGAACTAAAGTTGAGATTAATATCCGGCTAACAGACCTTTATGCCCCATTTGATTATAAAATCGATAAATACGAAACAATTTCACGGATCCTGATTCATGATACTCAACGTAATTCTCTTATAATTAAAGATCTGGAAAATAATGTAGGTCGTTTTAAATCAGTTTTAGTACTTACAGAGCGAAAAGCCCATGTGGAGATATTGAACCTTTACCTTAAAGACAAATATGAGACGATCTCCATAGATGGTGATGATTCCGAAAAAAGCCGGAAGAGCAAATTAGAACAATTAAAACAGGGTCATTTCAAAATTGCAATTTCAACCGGACAATACTTTGGAGAAGGCATAGATCTTGATAATTTAGAATGCCTTTTTATCGTTTATCCGTTTGCCTTTGAAGGGAAATTGATTCAATATATTGGTCGGATCCAACGTTCAGGAAAACCACCTGTAATTTTCGATTACAGGGATTCAAAAATTGATTATTTTGACAAAATGTTCAAACAGCGAAACCGGTATTATAATAAATTATTAAAATAGCCATATGTCTGAATATCAAAGCATAGAATTTAAGGAAACATGGAAAGATGAATACCTTACATGGATTTGTGGATTTCAAATGCCAATGGAGGAAGTCTTTTCATTGGTAAGAAAGATGCTGGGAAATTATTCCTTTAGAAAATGCTCACTGCATCACGCGACCTGTCTGAATTAGAAGAGAAAAAGTTGTTGAATAATAAAGGGACAAAAGGATCTAGTGCTGTTTATGAATTATTTAGAACTTATTATGGCGATGCTGTTGGCGGTGATTTGATATGATTAACTATTCCAGCTCTTTATAGTTGGCTCATAGTTGGCTCAATATAGCCTCAAATGATCATTATTTGCAAGCACATTGCCAAGGCCCCACGAGCCAACGCGACCTGGAAAAGGAATGCAGACTCAATATCGAAGTAATGTGTGATGACCGTACTTTATTCAGATACCCGTAAATAAAGAAAGACATAAATAATTAGCCATGAAAATAAAACTGACATTCCTCACTCTGATTTGTTTGATCGTTATTTCATGCGAAAAGAACAATGATGATAACAAGTTTGACATTGGTAAAGGATTTGAACTCTACCTGACAATTACGCCATACTCTCATAATTTGTACAAGGATTACGGTACTATAAACTTTGATACAATATTGCTATCTGATAAACCATTCCTTCGATATAATGATTTAATAAAACATGATACCCTTACACATAAACTGACACTTGGAATTTCTCATGTACAAAGACCCAAGATTGGACAAAAGAATTGGTGACAGATTAAAAAGTGATGGAAAAATAAAATAAGCACAAATACTAACATTCGGTATAAAACATTTGGGTCTAGTGGTAATGTAAGCGCAATTCTCGCTGGCAAGGTTCTTATCGGTTAATAGGTTCGTTGCCTACTAGATATTTTTGTTGCCCACTGTAGGTTTTTGAAGATTGGCATAGATCTTGGCGTAATCTAAATTAATTGATCTCTCCAAAATGAAAAAATATAAATTATCTTTTTTTTTCTGCCTGTCTCATTATTTTTGATAGTTATTGGATACTAAATGCCAAAAAAGCAGTATTGGAAAAGATAGTATCGGATGTGATGAATGAATTTCAACTGATCTGGTTGATACTGTAGAATTTACCTCGAATCATGATCTTTACAAAATTGAGAAGCAGTTGACTCAGGCCAGTGAGGTATAATACCAATTAACATTGGATTTAAATTACCGGATTATAATTTTTCTGGTAATCACCTTGTCATCTTTCAGAATTATCCTCAACAAATATAATCCCGGTCTGGTATGAGGAATTTCTATTTTTACTCCGGAACTTTGGATATAAAAATTACAACCTGATACTTCTTTTCCATCCGAAGCGAACAGTGATATATGTTTGATCTGGCGATTATCTGTAAATTCAACATTAATGACATCACTGGCAGGATTGGGATATATGCGTTCAATAGAGTAATTTTCATTAATTCCAGATAATATTGACCACTGGTTCTTTAATAATTCAATCTGTCTGACAGGAATCTCTTTGTCCCATAACTTTACTTCATCTACACTTCCGAGAAGTGCATATTGGGTTTCCACATTGTCCATCCTTCCTATGGTAATGGGTTTCGTTGAGGGTTGAATGTCGCCTGAAAAGGCTTTAAATGTATCGAGAACACCATCCACATAAAGTTCCATTGAATAACCTGTATAGAGTGAACAAACGTGGTAATAACGATTGAGCTCAATTGGCGCTGAACTATCAAGGTCTGCAATGCCGGAGTTTGTTTTAACGGTCCACCTTAATCTGCCTTCCGGAGTTATGGAAAGCTTATATCGCTCTTGCCAAGAACCATGAGAAATGATATACCTTTCTGAACCCAGTTGTTCACATCTGACCCAACAACTAAGGCTTACAGCATCACTGAAATTTAGCTCAGCCTGATTGTCGGTATATATAATGTTTTGGCCATTGGTAAACCTGTAAGCCAGCGATTGGTTACCTCTGGCATCATCGGTTTTGGTTACCCCTATTGCTGTGGCATGAAAACGATCTGCAACAGCATTACGAGTGTCAATATCAAAAGGATACCATATCAATGGTGTCTGAGTAGCAAGGCTTGTATCTTTTACCAGTATTCCGGTAGACACCGTAGTGGAAAGCTTATCCTGATTGGTAACTTGTACTGTAATTGTGGCAATACCCCGCGTTTTCGGTGCCTGCCAGGTAACGGTGCGGCTCACGGTCTGGTTTAAAATACCTGCTGATGCGCTCCATATATATTCAAGTATTTCTCCCGGTGCAGGTATAACAAGAGCTGTAAAAGTATTTGTTTCGCCTTTAACTGTGTATTTTGAACCGGATTCTATCCCATTCACGTTTGGAGGTATGGGAATGCTCTCAACTACACGAAGATGAAGTGTATCTTCTGCAGTAACACCATTGAGGCTTATTCTGCATTTGAGCACAGGTTGTGATTGAATACCAGGAGCATTAAGTTGCACCTGGGACTTGTTCTGGCCTGTTACCGGAATATTATCCAAAAACCACTCAAAAAACACCTGATCGCCCGGGTTAATATTTCCAGGTTCACAATATGCCCTGAAAACTGAATTTATCAAAACCGGGTTGTGAACGATTGATAGGGCTTTTATACGGAGTTTTTCAGAATAGTCATACTTATAATGATAGTCGAGTATTTTATTGCCTGCATAAAGTTTCCCGTTACGGGCTTCAGGTATGAGCCCAGCCGGATAAAGTCTTATCACTCGGGCTTCACCTGCAGGAATTGTTATCTGAATTGAACCAGTAGCCGCAGAAAACATGTTGTTTTCAGTAATTGCCTCGTATACTCCGAATGTTCCGGATGGAAGGTTAATATCAACCTGCTTGCCTACAAGTGTCGGATTAAAATAAAGGTAAGAAACCAGAGAATCATCTCCGTAAAAATCAGTCTTATTAAGGTCTATCTGAAGTATTTCAGGAACATTTGTTGTATGTGTCACAGCCGAAAGATATCCAACACTAGAACCACTGTAGAGCGACAAATTTGTTGCAGCCCACCCTCCATTGATGGCATCGCCGGTGGCATAAGGGGTTTTCCCCAGTAACACTTCTTTCATCGATTCATGTGGGATACACGCCTTTGGGTCGTAAAATGAAGCCCATTCATAGGAATCCTGGTTCATTTGTGGAAGTGCATTCCAGTAAAACAACCGGCTGGCATTGGTAATGTTAAATAGCCATTTGGCAATAGCCCTGGCATACCGTTTGTCATATTTAGGTAGGGGCGCCAATGCAGCTGCCTGTTGAAAGCCATTCATTACAAATGCGTAATCGTTGCCCGAATCGTTGGCTTCGCCGATAAGTCCGGATACATCATAACCACCCCAGTTCCCCACTATTGAACCCCATCCTCTCAGGGCACCCCGGTCGAAACACCAATCGAGCAGTTTCTGCAATGGATAATTTGTGCCTTCAACAGCATTCATCCTGGCTGCAACAAGTGTTCCATAAGATAATTGCAGTTCGTAGGAAGGATTTGATCCGAAACCGCTCAGAAAATCCATGGCAAGCTGGCCACCTTCAAAGTATTTTCTGTTGCCGGTTTCAATAAAAGCATTATAGAGCAGCCAGGCGATAGTTCCTGCTGATTCCGGTTCAGGAACGCTAGTTGTATTTGGCAGACCTGTTACCAGGTTAAAAGCCCGATAGTTCATAACAGGTAATGACCATGGGGTAGTGCTCCCGCCCAACTGCTTTACACAATTCAACCAGCGGTTGCCAACCGAAGTAAATTGAGGATTGAACTCCGGGGTAGCTACGGGATACAATGATCTCAATTGATAAAAGTAAACATTTGGCATTAAATCATACCACCAGTCGTTACCTGAGATTGTTGAATAGCTGTTCAGATAGACGTTCTGGCCGTTTTTCAGGTTAAAAAAATCCCTGGTCCTACCTACCCAATTAATTCCATTTTGGTTGCTTTTATCAATCCCCGCGAGACTAGCTCCGATAATCGCGGGTAATATATTTATTGCTTCAGCCTGATTGAGATGCCTTCCATCGCCCACGTAGCTATCCAAAAATATTGGAGTATTATCGGGAAAGTTAAATTGTCCCTGGGTTCCATTACGGATTAATGGAAGGTACTGACCTGTTTTTCCCATGTTGAACACAAAATTGTCATAATCAATAGTTACTGCTTTCCAGTCCCTGATGAATAGTGGTGCAGGCAAATCAGGCATAAGACTTATACGAGATATGTTTAACTGGCCGGATTGTGCAATACCTGTTAAGGAGAAGAAAATGAATGCGAAATTCAGAAGTGAACGTTTGATCATTGTTATGAGGAATTCAATTTTCGTTTTTTAAAAGTTTTTAAATACGGTAATTTTCTTTCCGGGAGGGGAATCTGTAAGGAAGATATTCCGTGCATTCAAAAAAGTTACCCCGGCGGTCCCCGGGGTAGCTCTGATAAGTATAAGACACCGGCAAATTAAATGCTATAGCCGTAAACTATTTAGCTGTCTTTTCCAGGTTATATATACTCAATACCTGTTCAGCTGTGAGAGCCGTGTTATATATCCTGATATCATCCAATGAACCTTTGAAGTAACCTACACCATATTTGGAAGGGTCGTCAGCAGGAGCAATACCCGTCAATGTATTAGGCTGTTCCTGTCCAATTACAAAAGTTTGCGGATTTGGGAGACTGGTATTGATGCCTCCTGTGCCAACAAGGTTAGTCCAGGCGTAAATCTTAATACCGTCACCATAAAAATCTTCTTCACCGGGCTTAAGGGTCACTACAATGTGGTGCCAAAGATGGTCATTTGGGAGACCGTTGACGTTCCAATCTCTGTCATTATATGAGCTATCGCCAGTTTTGAATGTAAAGAACGGTTTGTTTCCATCCTGGAACTGGAACTTGTAGCCTTCCCACCACTTCTCAGAAATCATGTAGTTATTAGCCCAGATCGTGTCAACCTTTACCCATAATGAGATAGTGATTTGAGCGGGAGCTAAGCTTGCCTGAAAAGGAACTTCAATGTGAGCGCCTTTCTTGAAATAAAGGGCCTGGTTAGCAACTCCGTATCTATCCGCTGTCCACGTTGGAAGCGCTCCACGTCCGACAATAGTTGAATGTCCAGCCATTAAAGCGCCGACCAGATGATTGGATGAAAGATCCGTAACTGTGGTACCAGCGCCCTCGCTAAAGGTCCATTGTGCTACCAGATTTGCCTGAGCGATCGGAACAATTGCCTGGGTTTTGAACAATAAAACTGCGGCGTGTAAGTTTGCAATAGCGCTGTTAATCTGCGCCTGTGTAGATGCAGGATCATCATAAATTGCCTTTATAGAAACAATTGTAGTTTGTAAAACGGCTTTTGATCCTCTTTGATATTGACTTGCTGCTACCCCTTCTACGGCATTGGCCAAAAGGGCATTCGTAGTTGTGAGTGAATCAGCAAGAGCGCTCTTTACAACTGTAGGAGTATTATCCTTTTTACATGATGTAAAAGATATACCTGCAATAATCAAGACTGCAGATAATAAGTAGATTGTTCGAGAAATTTGCTTTTTCATTGCATAAAGTTTTAGTGAAAAAATAAAAAATTCTTAAGTAAGTATCATTAGTTATTTAAATTTGGATTGTTGTCCTGTTCAGATAGAGGAATCGGGAAGTAACGATCTTTAGCATACACAAAATTTGTATTTGATAAAGCTGATTCTGCTGCTTGCTGACCATAACGCATCAGGTCGAAAAAACGATGGAATTCCAAACCAAGCTCTACACGTCTTTCGTGACGAATCGCGGTTCGTACATTCTCCTGGTTCGTCGACACCACGTCAGGAAGAAGATTAGCTGGAACTGTTCCGAAACCTGGAAATTTGTTGTCGTATAAATAACTTTCCCTCGCCCTTTTTCTTACCAGGTTCAGGGGTATCAAAGATTCTGCGGTACGTCCAAGTTCGTTCAGGGCCTCAGCTTTAAATAATAGTATATCGGCATATCGTAAATATACATAGCTTAAATAGCCATCGGCGGTGGCGTTTGGAACCTCGCTAAAAGGCTGGACATGCTTTTTACTTATATAGGTTGTCTGAGACCAGGAAGGGATGAAGGTTTCTCCGTTAATCCATTTTTTACCCGGTCTGCCAACAGAATAATCTAACCTCGGGTCTGCTATAGTGTCAGTGACTTCAAATTCGTTAATAAAATTTTGTGTCGGGGCATCGAAGGCATATCCCTGGTATATTGAAACTCCTCTGGGTGCAAAATATTGATTCAGATAATTCCCTAGTCCGGGGCTTTGGCTACGTAAATGATGAATCTCGAAAAGTGATTCCTGGTTGCTTTGGGTTGCTGCCCTGAAATTTGCACTGTAAACTGACATAAGTTTATATAATTGAAGCGAATCTATCGACAAAATAGTTGTAAGAACCTGAGCATACTTGCCTTCATATAAATAGGTTTTTGCCAGCAACCCTAAAGCTGCACCTTTGGTAGCACGACCAATATCCTGGGATGAATAAGTTACCGGTAAAGCAGCTTTAGCATCAATAAGGTCAGATTCAATCTGTTTATAAATGCCTTCAACGCTGGTCTTAGGAACGTTAATATCCAGCTGGGTTAACGGTGGGCTTAGTTTTAACGGAATACTGCCGAAAATGTTTACAAGATAGAAGTACATATGGGCCCTGATATATTTTGCCTCACCTAAAATGCGGGCTTTGAGGTTTGCGTCCATCGAAATAGCAGAAACATGGCTGAGGACTATATTGGCGCGGGTAATTGCATCATAATAGCGCAACCAGATACTTAGCAGTTCTGAATTAGAAGACACCACATTGAACTGATCTATATAATGGATATCCAATTGGTCGCCGGCAAGGCTACCTTTAACAGCATCGTCGGATGCCACATCACCGTAAACCCAAATACAATTGTCCGAGCTGTTAAAGAGTAAATCATTGTATGCGCTGTTTATGGCCATCAAGGCCTGATCTGGTGTTTTATAAAAAGTCTCGCTCGTGTAAATCCCCTGCAAGTTTTCATTCAGAAATTTCTGGCAGGAAATGATTGAAAAAACAAGAATTATGAATATTGAATATTTAATTTTCATAGCTCTGAATGTTAAAAAGTTAGATTCATTCCGAAATTATATGAAATAGCTGTTGGAAAAGTTCCCCAGTCTACGTTACGAACAATATCCACACCCTGGCCCGGTGTAACATTGTTATTTGTTGTCATCTCAGGATCCAAACCAGTGTATTTTGTTAACGTGTAGAGATTGGTTCCTGAAAAATAGATGCGTACCTTGTTGATATGTGCTTTCTGGGTCAATGAGTTGGGAAGTGTATAACCAATTTGAAGGTTTTTTAATCGTATGTAGGATCCATCTTGCAGAAACCGGGTTGATGTCAGAGTGTTATTCTGTGAGTCCGACCATGAAGCAATAGGTTGGCTGTTACTTGAGCCCGGACCAGTCCATTGATTGTTATAATATCGAACTGTGACTGCAAATGGCCTGTAAAAACCTTCAATATCCCTTGATGCCTGGTAATATATTTTATTGCCATAAGCTCCCTGGGAAAATATAGCTAAATCGAATCCTTTATAATCACAGGCAAGATTAAGTCCACCTGTCAGTGTAGGTATCGGACTTCCCACATGTGTCATGTCCTGTTGATTGATTACACCATCATTGTTTATATCGGCATACATAACATCACCGGGACGAATATCTCCGGCCCGACCGGTTTGTGAAAGGATGTTTCCCTGATATGCATGTTTAATTATATCGACTGGCGTTTGGAAAATTCCTTCCATCTTATACATGTAAAAAGAGCCTATAGGGTATCCTTTTTCGGTTCTTGTGAATCCAAATGCCTGATCAATAATTGTTCCCTTTATTTGGAGAACTTCGTTGTGTAATGTCGATAAATTTGCAGTTATATTATAATCAAAGTCACCAATTTTTCTTTTATACTCCAATTCAATCTCCAGTCCCCTGTTTAATATTTCGCCATTATTTACCCATGGGTTACCATTAAGATAATTATACCCGACAGAAGGAGGCAGAGGCTGTTGCACGAGCATATTGTGCGTAATTTTATTAAAATAATCGACCGTAATATTGAGCATGCCTTTAAAGAGGCTTAGATCAGTTCCAAGGTCAAATTGAGTAGCAGTTTCCCATTTTACATCAGCATTTCCTAACAGAGTTGGTGCATAACCATTATTGACAATACCGCTAAACGGATAATTTATCTGGGGGGAGAGTTTGTCGGTAAATGCATACCAGTTGGGTATGTCCTGGTTACCGTTAAGACCATACCCGGCCCTGACTTTCCATCTATCAATTGTTTTTACATCTTTAAAAAAACTTTCTTTGCTGATTACCCATCCGATTGAGCCTGAATAAAATGTGCCCCATTTGTTGCTTGATGCAAACTTCGAGGTTCCATCCTCACGCATTACAATGCTTACCAGGTATTTTTCTTTGTAATCATAATTAGCGCGGCCAAAAAATGATTGCAAGGCATACCCTGCTTTGCCTTCACTGGAAGTTTTTATTCCCAGGCCATTGCTTAAATAAACCAGATTCGTATGCTGGTCAGGAAGATTCATAACAGAGGATGATACATCATAACTTGTCAGATTAATTGACTCTTCACCTGCTGTAATGGATATATTGTGGTTTTTATTAAATGTTTTGTTGTATAACAGAACATTGTTAATAGTCCAGGTCGATGTATAATTATTGCCAACAGAGAGGCTGTTCGGGTTGTTAATTCTCAGATTTGTCCCCCAGTTTTCATTAAACCTTTTTGAGTTGGATGTATTATAATCTATACCGGCATTTGTAATAAAACTTAAGCTTTCAGAAAACTTAATTATTGAATTAAATTTGAGGTTATAGCCATTGTCCAGTCTTTTGTTATGGGTATGCAAGGCTACGCCAAGAGGATTATACCCATCACCAAAAAGTTCAGGATGTGAAGGTAAGTCAACAAAATTACCTGTACTGTCATAAGCAGCAATGGCCGGAGTACGGAAAAAAGCATAACGGACCGGATTGCTTCCGTTTCCTCCCCAACCGTCGCCGTTGCTTGCAATAATATCAGTAGATGTACGATATACATTCAGGTTTCCATTCACCGTTAACCAGTCCTTAATTACCGAATTAACATTAGCCCTGGCCGTTGCCCGGCTAAACCCACTATTGTAAATGATTCCATCCTGATTGAAATAAGAACCGGAAATATTATAATTTGTTTTTTCATTGCCTCCTGAAAAAGACAGATCATAGGTATGTGTAGGGGCAATCCTGAAAATTTCTTTCATGTGGTTGACATCAGGCAAGGTGGCAGCATATTCAGGTGAAATTATGGGCCTTTGCACAAAAGAGGGCAGGTAAGCATTATCATTAACTGCAGCAGCATTATAAATACTTACATATTGCTGAGTATTGACCATTGGTGGCAGGTAACCGTGCGTTTGCCATCCTGTCTGAAATTTAAAATCTATATTGCTATCACCTTTTTTTGCTTTTTTAGTGGTAACCAACACTACCCCGTTATTTGCCCTTGAGCCGTATATTGCAGCTGAAGCTGCATCTTTAAGAATAGATATGCTTTCTATTTCGCTGGGTGATATACTATTCAGAGCCAAAGGATCTTTGGTCGGTATTCCATCGATCACATACAAAGGCTCGTTATCACTGTAGATCGATCCCGTTCCACGAATACGTATTGAAACACCATCACCCGGCGCACCCGTATTTTGAGTAACCGAAACCCCGGCAGCCCGGCCCTGTAATGCCTGATCGACTCCCGAAACTGTAAACTTATTAAGTTTTGACCCATCTACCATACTTACTGCTCCTGTGAGGTCAGTTTTCTTTTGGACGCCGTATCCGACTACTACAACATCGTTCAGCAGCTTAATGTCTTCAGCCATTATCACTTCCAAATGCGACTGGTTCCCAACTTTTACTTCCTGTCCAAGGTATCCTATGTATCCAAAAACAAGTACCGGATCAGGGACATCAGCAGGAATGACTATTGAAAATTTACCATCTGCATCTGTATTGATACCTTTAAAGGTGTGTTTTAATGATACATTAACTCCAACCAGTAATTCGCCTTTCGCACTTTTTACCACTCCGGTAACGGTAGTCTGGCTATAACCCATGGTTGCCGTTACCAATAAATACAGATAAATAATCAGACCTTTTTTCATTTCGAATATTTTTCAGTGTTAGTAGTATAGCAATTCCGGATTTTAATTTGATCCACAATACCTGGCTTGAGATCACCAGGATGAAGAAGCGGGTTTTGGCTGAAGCGGCGTGCAAAATCCATTGTATTTGGTTTTGTAATAAACAAAATTGCTGTCGTTTTGTTTGAATAAATGGATGAGATCTAATCCCTTATTTCGATTAAAACCCCTACAGTTTAATAATTTTACCCATATCTTTAATCAGATCAAGGTTAGATATTTCAAACCTTTCTACAATCAAGCAGGAAGTGAGTGAAGTAATCACTCACTTCCTGCTCGATTGCAGATCTTTCCGAAGAGTGATTTTTATTTATCAGAACAGAATACCTTTATAATTGTTACTAAGAAGATGCCTGATATGAAAAAATCAATACTAATCCTTATTACAATTATGATTTTCGGATCTGTCCATTCCCAAAAAACACCCTCAGTTGTGTCATCCGTCGACCTCAACAGATATAAGGGTGTCTGGTATGAGATTGCCCGTCTTCCAAATTTTTTTGAAAGAAAATTAAAGTGTGCATCAGCAACATACACCCTTCGCGATGACGGGAAAATAACAGTTCTGAATAAAGGAAATTATTTAACTGATCCCAAAAAATCAACCTCTTCAAAAGGTGTTGCATGGATCCCTGATAAAAACAGCCCTGCAAAACTCAAAGTACAGTTTTTCTGGCCATTCTCAGGAGATTACTGGATTATGGAGCTTGATAAAGAATACAGATATGTACTTGTGGGTGATCCCTCAGCTAAATACCTCTGGATACTTGCCAGGGAAAAGAAAATGGATGAACCAACCTATAGAATGTTACTCCGGAAAGCTATCGATAACGGATATGATGTAAAATCTATTATAAGAGTTGAACAGGACTGCGATTAAGAAGTGCCTAAAGTGACTAGAGTGACTAGAGTGCCTAAAGTTCATACCAAACTTTCTTATACCTTATCTATTTGTTATTTACGGGTATATATACCAGCTCAATACCATACTTCTTACCCAGATTCCGGCTATACTTCTTTTCCACAGAATTGTTCCAATGCTCCATTACACCCAGACTTTTTAACCGGGTACCATCTCGCTCAGGGTCATAGATTGTCTTCGAAGGTGGGTTATTGGCAAGAGCTGATTCGACTAAATATTTTTCTGTATAAGCAATATCTGAAAGATCGGGCCACTCTGCGCGTAAAAAGTCAATGCCTACTGCATCGAGGGCAACCCCATCCTGTGAGGCAAACAGACTTGAACACCAGCGGTTGTTAAACGGGGCCATTCTCCATTTGTCTTTTAGCAGTGGAGGGCCATCCTGTGAACGGGCTGCATAAAAGCCATCAATCATAAACAAAATTGTTTTACCTCCCAGATCTTTATGCCCAAGGAAATCTGTAAAGGTCATGTATTTATCTTTCCCCTGAGGATCCTGATTAAAGTTGTCATGAGCATTTTTTCTCCAGTTCCGGTCTATACTTGTAGCCCCGTAAAAGTTTTTCCCGCAAAGGGTAACGCCCTGTCCGATATGGCCCTTTAGTAAAGCCAGGTTGATAATGTAATCTGCTTCAACAGCGCAGGTAGCCAGACCCGTTGCGAGTTTTCCGTTATCAACTGAATAAGGGATTGCTTTATCAACATAAGTGGATTTAATACGCCCGTTACCTCCTTCATTATCAACAAATAATACTTCCGGAAAATCATTGTGGCATTTAATAAAAATATTATCAGTTATGAAACGGCTTGCATCAAAAATTGTTATATTCTTCTGTGGTACTCCCGCTTCTTTTGTCAGACTGCCAAGTAAAGCATATATCAATTGAGGAGTACCATTCAGACCTGTTGTATCAGCATGGCGGAGAGTGTTGTTCTGATTTATTTTAACAGCTATCTTCTGATTAAGTGTATAGCCACTAGTAGTCTTTTTCTTCTCACTATTGAAATTCTTAAAAAGCGCGTCCCATGCCATAGCTTCGGTACCCTTGCCAGTAATCGATTTCAATATATTTTCAAGCATCTTATCAGCTTCGACCTGCGATGTGCTTTTTTCATCCCACCAGTATTTGTTGGTACCGTCCCATATTGCAACTTTTGGGTCAAAAACCCATGAAACACGACCCGGGAAGATGCCATGTTCAACACCTATCGGAGAATTTGACATTACACTATTGATATCAATAGTACTTGCATTAGCTACTTCAGTTTTATTTGTAAAAAACAGCAAAGAACATACTACAGCAATTGCAAAAAAGAAGGTGGCATATAGGTATCCAGCCCTCCTGAAGTGATTTTTCGCTTTCTTAAATGCAAATATGGAACCGGATAATGTCAGCAGATAAATAACAAATGTTGACATAATTGGCGCTGCAGCTCTCATACAGGGATAAGATGCCCTTTGTGGTTTTGGAATTACTCTGATCAGGAACCAGATTGTTGAAGAGATCCCAACTGCAATAAAAACAATTTTGGAAAGCGCTGACTTTCCAAGCAGATTTTTAAGCTTACACAAAAACAAATTGAATCTTTCTTTCATGTCTGATTTTTTTGATAAAGATAATTTTGTTTTTGGATTTTA
>JANYIW010000346.1 GCA_025358645.1 Bacteroidales bacterium | reverse complement strand
CTTACCAATATTGCAAATGGCATTTATTCAGAGTCGGAAATTGCAGCTTTTCTTACTGTTTATCTTATGAGGAGCATTACAGTTGATGAGCTTACCGGATTCCGGGATGCACTTCTGAATCTCTGTATCAGGATCGACCTTTCAGAATTCGAACCTATGGATGTGTGTGGTACGGGCGGCGATGGGAAAGACACATTCAATATTTCCACACTTTCTACATTTGTTCTTGCCGGTGCCGGGATCAAGATAGCCAAACACGGTAATTATGGAGTAAGTTCAACATGTGGCTCTTCTAATATATTGGAGCATTTCGGATATAAATTTTCAACTGATAGTGATAAACTAAAAAATGAGATCAATAAATCAGGTGTCTGTTTTTTGCATGCTCCGCTTTTTAATCCTGCAATGAAAAATGTGGCGCCTGTCAGGAGTGCTCTGAAGATAAAGACCTTTTTTAACATGCTGGGGCCAATGGTTAATCCTTCATTCCCAACAAAACAACTAATTGGTGTTTATAGCCTCGAACTTGCCCGATTGTACAACTATCTCTACCAGCAATCTTCAGTAGAATATATAATTATTTTCAGTCTCGATGGATATGACGAGGTGTCACTTACCTCTGATTTCAAATATATCCTGAATGGAGTTGACCATATTGTTTCCCCCGAAATGATGAACTATAAAAGAGCTCAACAATCTGAGTTGAGCGGCGGACGTGGCGTGCCGGAAGCAGCTGATCTTTTTATAAAAATCCTGAAGGGGGAAGGCACAGCTACCCAAAATAATGTTGTGACCATAAACGCCCAGATGGCCCTGAAATGCTATTACCCTTCAAAATCTTTTGAAGAATGCCGCGAAATTGCAAGTGAGTCACTTTTAACCATAAAGGCTTATAAATCGTTTATTAAACTGATTGAATTACAATAATGACCATCCTTGATAAAATAATTAAAAATAAGAGAAGAGAACTGAACCTTCTTACCGAAGCAACGCCTGTCAGAGATCTCGAAAATAGCAGGCTGTTTAGGCGGCAGATTATTTCTCTCTCAGAATTTCTTCTCGATAAAAGTAAAACAGGTATTATTGCTGAGTTCAAGAGAAAATCCCCTTCAAAAGGCATTATAAATTCATTATCCGCAATAGGGGAGGTAACATCGGGGTATTTCAGGGAAGGCGCTTCAGGGGTATCAGTTCTTACTGACACTCAATTTTTTGGTGGTTCAAATGCAGATCAGTTCCTTATCCGGGGAAAGAGCTTTTTCCCAATATTACGGAAGGACTTCATAATTGATGAATATCAGGTAATTGAATCGAAGTCAATCGGTGCTGATGCAATCCTGCTCATTGCTGCAGCTCTTGGAAATCAGGAAATTCTGAACCTTTCACGATTAGCCCGATCGCTTGGCCTGGAGGTCCTTCTCGAAATACATGAACCGGACGAACTTGAAAAGGTAAACCAGTATGTTAATATAATTGGTGTGAATAACCGCAACCTGAAAACATTTGAAGTAAATACTGATATCTCAGAAAAGCTGGCGGAGAAAATTCCGGATGGGTTTTTAAAAATATCTGAAAGTGGTATCTCATCACCCCGGGTAATAAATAATCTCAGAGTTTACGGATACGATGGATTTCTGATAGGGGAGAAATTTATGGGTACTTCAGATCCTGTAAAAACTTTTTCTGAATTTGTTAAGGATTTAATCTGAAGCCATGATAAGAGTTAAAGTATGTGGCATGCATGATCCTTTGAATATTAAGGAGATAGCTGAAGTTAAGCCGGACTTCATAGGATTTATCTTCTATCCCGGCTCACCGAGATATGTGGGTTATGAACCCGAAATGGAGCTTTTCCGTAACGTGGCATCACATATTAAAAAGACGGGTGTGTTTTTAAATGAAAATAATCATAAGATACTAGATATATCAATCCGTACAGGTATTGATATAATACAATTGCACGGTAATGAATCACCTGCATCCTGTTTTAAGTTGAAATCAGCGGGACTAACTATTATTAAGGTATTCAATATTGAAAAGGATTTTGATTTTGAATTTCTGAAGCAATATGCGCTGGCTTGTGATTATTTTTTATTTGATACAAAAAGTGAAAAGTCCGGAGGCAGTGGCAGGAAGTTTAATTGGGAAAAACTGGAAGAATATTCAATGGAGAAGCCATTTTTCCTAAGCGGAGGAATAGGTCCTGAAGATGCAGGTGTAATTAAATTCATCGAAAACAGAGGATTATTTGCAGTTGATATTAACAGTCGTTTTGAGACTTCTCCCGGGATAAAAGATATCGCTTTGGTTAAAACATTTATTAAAGAAATTAAAAATGATCAGCAATGAACTATAATGTAGATGAAAGGGGTTATTACGGAGTATTTGGTGGCGCTTATATTCCTGAAATGATGTACCCTAATGTGAAGGAACTGGCAGATAATTACCTGAAGATTCTTAACGATAAAAAATTCAAAGATGAATTTCATTCATTGTTAAAGCATTATGTAGGAAGACCATCTCCTTTGTTTTTTGC
>JANYIW010000315.1 GCA_025358645.1 Bacteroidales bacterium | reverse complement strand
AGGTTTGGCGCTGAAAAAAACCTGAGGGTTTTATTACCAAGGTCAAGTGTATCGCCATCCTTTACTATGAGTGATTTAAACGGTCTATTAACAATATCTTCAAGATACCTGATCGCATTACCACTACCAACAACCGTGGCTGAAGGCGCCAGATCGAGAAGAATCCTGAGACTACCTGAATGGTCAGGTTCGGTATGATCCAGAATAATATATTGAATTTCTTCCGGATTGGTAACAGATCTTAGTTTCTGAATATATGTTTCACTGAATTTTTCTTTGGCAACCTCAACTATCGCTTTCTTATCAGCATTAATAAAATATGAGTTATAAGTAGTCCCAAAATCAGTATGCATCACAATATCAAAGGTCCTGATATCATAATCAAGAACACCAATCCATTTGACATCACTAGTAACATCGATTATTTTATTATCAATTCTGCTCATTACATCAAACATTATCAGATTTTGGCAATTATACTTTTATTTGCCTTTACCTGCTGAAGGATTGGTATCTCAACTTCAGTGCCAAGCGGTAAAAAGATATCTACTCTGGATCCAAATTTAATAAATCCAAGTTCATCTCCCTGACGTACATCCACATTCACTTTCGCGTATGTTACAATTCTACGGGCTACAGCCCCGGCAATCTGCCTTATCATTACCTCTGTTCCTTCAGTAGTTTTTATTACGATTGTACTTCTCTCATTCAGTTCCGATGATTTGGGATGCCATGCAACCATATTCTGACCATTGTGATGACATACATATTTTACTTTTCCTGAAACAGGATATCTATTACTATGCATGTTGAAAGGGGACATAAAAATAGAAACCTGCAAACGCATATCCTTAAAGTACTCATTTTCCATTGTCTCTTCAATTACTACAACTTTTCCATCAGCAGGAGCATAAATTAGCCCGGGATCAGTTTCTAAGGAGCGTGCAGGCAATCTGAAGAAAAAGAGTAAAAAAATATAAAGCATAAATGAGCAGAAGAAAAACGCCCATCTTACAATTCCCAGATCTGCCCAGATAATATTAACTGCTATATTCAAAATCAGCAATCCCATTAAGCCAAAGGCCAATATCTTATATCCTTCTTTATGAATATGAATCCTCATCTAATTAAATTTTGCACAAAACTAATCAAGTCCTGCCTATCATCCAAAAAGAGATATAAAAAGATATACAATAGGGAAGGATATAATTGTACTATCGAACCTGTCGAGGAATCCTCCATGACCTGGCATAATTGTTCCTGAATCTTTTACGCCAGTACTTCTTTTGAGCATTGATTCGACCAGATCTCCATAAGTACCTGCTATGGAGATGATAAGTGATATGAATACCCAATGGATCTTACTCACAACTCCCAGCCAATCCGATAGAAACCAGGCTACGAGGACTGCTATAATGATTCCTCCCAACAAACCTTCCCATGTTTTTTTCGGTGATATTCTCTCCATTAATTTATGTCGGCCGAAAGACATCCCTGTCAGATATGCTCCGGTATCATTTGCCCAGATAAGTAGAAAAAATCCAATTATTATCCCTGGTGAGAAAACGATGTTATTGTGAGGAAGTATTGAATTAAGCCCTGTTCTCGAAAATGCTGCAAATGGAAACATTGAAAACGGGATAGCAGTATAAAATAGTGAGAAAAACGTATGTGCCAGAGAATCAAATGGTTTATCTTGTTTTCTGTACAACTCAAGAACCATCATTATCAACAACATCGGAATAAGAAAGAGGAATGAATTTATTGGAATCGCTCCTGAAGCAATAAGTGTGGAAATAAGATATGCAGTAATACCTGTTAGAATACCGGGTACCATCTGTGGCTTCACACCTGTGTTTCTTATCATCAGGTAACACTCATACTGAGTGCCTGTGAGCATGATAAGTCCGGTCAGAAAAAAGGAGACAGGATGAAGCCAGAACCCTCCCATTACGAAGATTACAATCCATGCTCCGGTTAAGGTCCTTCTGAAAAAAGTATTCAAAACTTCAATATTTTATTCTTTACTTTTTGATTTTGACTTCTTCACAGCTTTCTCCGGAGATTTATTTTCTGTGATACTCTCTTTCTTCGCTGATTTGACTATTGTTTTCTCAGCTGAAGACTTGGTAGATTTCTTCCCTTTCTTTAGTTCTTTATTCTCTTCCTTACTCTTAAGTGAAAGGGCCAAATTGGTTTCTGCTTCTTTCTCCTCCTTTAATAAATCAGCTTTTCTCTTGCCAAAAATCCTTTCAAGATCCTCACTGAATATGACCTCTTTTTCCAGAAGTAGCTCAGCAAGTACGGTAAGACCTTTCATATTATTTTTAAGAACTTCCTTAGCTCTCACATACGATTCTGCGATTATAAGGTTAACCTCCTGGTCGATAAGCTCAGCAGTCTTTTCACTATATGGTTTTGTGAATCCAAAATCGGATTGCCCTGAAGAGTCATAGAAGCTTATATTACCAACTTTATCGCTCATTCCGAAAAATGAGACCATTGCATAAGCTTGTTTTGTAATTTTCTCCAGATCACTGAGTGCACCAGTTGAAATCCTTCCGAAGACGAGTTCTTCTGCGGCTCGACCTCCAAGTGCATAAGCCATTTCATCAAGAATCTGTTCACGGGTGGTTAGCTGGCGTTCTTCAGGAAGATACCATGCCGCTCCAAGAGCCCTCCCCCGTGGTATTATAGTCACTTTAAGTAAAGGGCTGGCATGTTCAAGTAACCAGCTGACTGTGGCATGACCGGCCTCATGATATGCAATTGTTTTTTTCTCTACGGGTGAAATGATCTTGGTTTTTCGTTCCAGTCCCCCTACAATACGGTCTACAGCATCAAGAAAATCCTGTTTTTCAACAACTGTTTTGTTTTTCCTTGCTGCAATAAGTGCAGCTTCGTTGCAGACATTTGCTATATCGGCACCTGAAAAACCAGGAGTTTGTTTGGCCATGAATGCTACATCAAAATCTTTTTCAAGTTTAATGGGACGAAGGTGAACTTTAAATATTGCTTCCCTTTCAACAATGTCAGGAAGCTCAACATGTATCTGACGGTCAAAACGACCTGCGCGCATCAGTGCCCTGTCAAGTATATCTGCTCTGTTGGTGGCAGCAAGTATTATCACGCCCATATTTGTACCAAAACCATCCATCTCTGTAAGAAGTTGGTTAAGAGTGTTTTCTCTTTCATCGTTTGATCCAAAATTAGCATTCCTTCCTCTTGCCCGACCCACTGCATCAATTTCATCAATAAAGACAATACAGGGTGCTTTCTCCTTTGCCTGTTTAAACAGATCTCTGACTCTTGAAGCGCCTACCCCAACAAACATTTCCACAAAATCTGAACCTGATATGGAAAAGAATGGCACATTTGCTTCGCCTGCCACAGCTTTTGCAAGCATAGTTTTTCCCGTACCGGGAGGACCTATCAACAATGCACCTTTAGGAATTTTACCTCCAAGGCTTGTATATTTCTTGGGATTCTTAAGAAAATCCACAATTTCCATGACTTCCGTCTTAGCCTCCTGAAGTCCCGCGACATCATTGAAGTTTAACTTAATATTTGTATCCTTATCGAATATCTGAGCCCGTGATTTGCCAACACTGAAAATACCACCTGCTCCTCCTGCTCCAGCTCCCGACATCCTTTTCATCATAAACAGCCAGAACCCGATTACTAACACAGGCAATAACAACCAGGAGAGGATATCACCAAACCAGTTTTTTCGTGTCTGATAGTCCGGATAAATAAGTTCCTTCTCAGCATAACCAGCATTCTTTTGAGCATCTAAGAGGAATGGTTCAAAACTGCTGATATCACCAATATTATAAGTAAAGTTTGGTTTTGGTAAGGAGATGCCAAATCCAGATCCCGGTTTTGGCACTTTCGGATATCTTCCAGATTCGAGCGCTTCTTTTTTAATATAAATTTCAGCCTGATCCTTATTTACTACAACAATCTTTTCAATGTCGTGATTAGCGATCATACTCTTTATTTCACTTGTTGTTGTCTGCTGTACTCCTTTCCCGTTATTAAATAACGAAAAAAGAATAAGTGATACCGCGAGGACTGCAAAGATCCAATTGGTATTAAAACGTGGTTTTAAACTCTTTTCAGGCTTTTTATCCGGTGACTGATCATTACTTGTATTTTCTGTCATAAATATTTAACTTACTGTATTTTATCTTCTAAAACTTCAATGGATGCATCAGACCAGAGCGATTCAAGGCTGTAAAAATTTCTATACTCCTCAAGAAAAACGTGAACTATTACGTTTCCATAATCCAGAAGAACCCAGAAACAATTCTCCAGCCCTTCAACATGCAATGGTTTTTCACTTGCATCCTTTCTTACTGTGTCATCTACAGAATCACAAATTGCACTAACCTGTGTTCCCGAAGGAGCGTGACATATCACAAAATAATCTGCAATCCTGTTCTCAAGTTTCCTTAAATCAATTTTCAGAACATTTTGCCCTTTCTTCTCAAAAATACCTTTTATAATGCTCCCTAAAAGGACCTCAGCTCCGTCAGATTTCTTCTTCATCAAAATTTATCGGTTTGATATTAAGTCGCAAAAGTACCACTAAAATCTGTATTTTTGTTACTTTCATCCTCTTTTGCAATTTCAATGCCAATCTTGACCGTCAGCAAAAAACCAATAATAAAAATGAGCTTTTAAATGTTAATTCACTACTAATCATGATAATAGGTTCAAATTTATTATTTTTCAAAAACCTGCCATCGACAAATTCTCATACAGTTTCCCTTTTGAAAATGAATAAACTGCCTGAGGGTACAATTGTTTATACCAATTATCAGTCAGCAGGTAAAGGATATTCTGGTAACACATGGGAAGGGGAAGATGGTAAGAATTTATTAATCAGCATTGTACTGGTTCCTACTTTTATCAAACCGTCAGATCAGTTCTATATTTCAATGACAATCTCTCTTGGAATTTGTGATTTTTTATTAAGATTTATTCCTGACTGCTCAATAAAATGGCCAAATGATATTTACATATCTAATGACAAAATAGCAGGTATTTTAATTGAGAGCACTATAATCGCCGATCAGATTGAATTTTCCATTGCAGGGATAGGTCTTAATATTAATCAGGAAAAATTTTTAAGTTCAGCGCCCAATCCTGTATCACTCCGTCAGCTATCAGGCATCAGCTATGATCTCGGGGCTTGCCTGAGTCAGTTGGGAACAGATATTGATCAGAGGTACAAACAATTAATTGCAGGAGATTGGGAAAAGATAAAAAAAGAGTATGTATCGAAACTATATCGATTGAATGACTGGTATGAATTCAGAGATATTAAAGGCACATTCACAGGAAGAATTTTGACAGTCGGTGATTATGGCAGTCTGAAGGTGGAGATACAAGACGGGAAGATCAGAGAGTACTGTTTCAAAGAAATAGAATTTATTGTATAATACTTCTCCAATCTCTGAATTTTTCCATTTCATTAATAAGCATTTCCAGAAACTGGTAAATAGGTTTAGCAGCCATCATCTTCATTGCCGGATTAAGGTCAGCATTTAGCATAACCTTGACATCTGCCGGGTTTTTTACATTATCTGTTATAAACAAGGTAAGTGAAAAGTCATTTTTCTTCAGGGCATCTCCTTTAAAAATAACTTTACGGTTTTTCTCTTTCTCAGCAAGCCTTACTGTCACGGTACCCAGCATTGCGACACTGAAACTACAGGACTCCTTCTCAGCTTTCCAATTATTGATTGTGCTTTTTTGTGCAAATCTTTCGAAGTTCCGGAGATCAGTAACAAAAGTAAAACCCTCTTCAGCGTTGCAGGATAATTTTCCTGTCCTGCTCTCAAAATATGATAATTCGGTCATAAATTTCTAACTTCTGATTTTATTATTAATTCCACTTATCGTATCTCTTGTTTTTTCACCTCCAACCCCCAGACAGCCGGATCCAATCTCCACTTTTTCAATGTTTCAACTTCTTCTTGTCCGATATAACCTGTTTTTAAGGCCGTTTCAATCAATACGGAATAGTTGCTTAATGTATTCAGTTTGCAATTCTCAGCAGTAAATGCATCAGAGGCTTTTTTAAATTCATAAGTAAAAATTGCGACCATTCCAAGAACTTCACAACCCGATTCCCTGAGAACAGTTACGGCATTTAAGCTGCTTCCGCCGGTAGATATCAGATCCTCAATAACTACTACTTTTTGCCCTTGCTTAAAATATCCTTCAATCTGGTTACCAAGTCCATGCTCCTTAGCTCCTGATCTGACATAAATGAATGGTAATCCAATCTTGTCTGCTACCAGCGCGCCGTGTGCAATTGCTCCTGTTGCAACACCGGCGATTACGTCTGCCTGCGGATAGAGCTCTGTTATCATAGCAGAGAAGGAGTCGCGGATATAAGACCGTACTTCCGGAAATGACAGAATTTTACGATTGTCGCAATATATAGGTGATTTCCATCCCGAAGCCCATGTAAAAGGATTTGATGGTTGCAATTTAATTGCTTTAATTTGTAAAAGATATTCAGCTGTTTTTTTTTCAAAATTCCACATTTGAGAATGTATAAAGTTCACTTTGAGAACAGATTTATAATGTTAAGCCCTGAACCTGACAGGTTACAAAAATACGGCTTATTCCATAAATTCTATGATACAAAAGAACTTTATAGGATAATTGCTGATTTTCAATCAGATAAGAACATTACAGCCATCAATATCTATGGCCCCGACATTAAACATATCTGGAAAATCTTCAGAATCTTTTTTACAGAAGTTGGAGCTGCCGGCGGATTGGTAAAGCATACATCAGGCAGATATCTTTTTATCGAAAAGAAGGGTAAACTTGATCTGCCCAAAGGGCACATTGAAAAAGGGGAAGAACCGGGGACATGTGCTTTAAGAGAAGTATCTGAAGAATGTGGTATCAAGGGCCATACAATTGTGAAACCTATTTGTCCGAGTTATCATACATACAGCTGGGAAGGTATTTCATACCTTAAGAAAACAAGCTGGTATCTTATGCAATATGACGGAGAGATGATAATTGAACCTCAGTTGTCGGAAGGGATAACAAAAGTTGAATGGCTTTTCCCGGATGAGTTGAATTCAATTAAAAGTAGCGCCTGGCTATCTCTGATGGATCTCATCAACTGTTCAATACTAAGGTAATAATATCTTAGTCCTCGATCCCTTTATAATCTTTAAGATTGATTGCTGCAGGAACAAATCTGGAAGCATCGCCTCCGTTTTTAATTATATCCCTTACAATCGTAGAATTAATAAAGGAATGTTCAGGAACCGTAAGTAAAAAAACCGATTCTATGCCAGGAGCCATTGCTTTATTTACCTGACCGATTGCTCTCTCAAACTCAAAATCTGCAGCAGTTCTAAGCCCACGCAAGAGAAATGTGGCTCCATTATTGATGCAGAAGTCAACTGTAAGGCCCTCATATTGATCAACTATTATCCTGGGTTCATTTTCAAAGACTTTACTAATCATCTCTTTTCTTGTCCCGAGGGAATAGAAGTTCTTTTTCAATGCGTTTACCCCAACCGCGATTATGATCTCATCGAACAGGCTCAGGGCCCGAATTATGATTCCTTCATGTCCGCGAGTGAACGGATCAAATGATCCTGGAAAAACAGCTACCTTCTTCATTCAAATGATATTATCTTGGGATTCTTAACCTTTTGTTTAAGCAAAGCCAGCTCAAGTACACCCATAATTGTCTCCACATAATGGAATTTCAGTCCCGTTATATATATTTCCTTTATGTTTTCAACATCTTTTCTGTTCTCTTCAGAAATGATTATCTCCTTGATGCTGGCACGTTTTGCCGCAAGGATTTTTTCTTTAATACCTCCTACCGGAAGAACTTTTCCTCTCAGTGTAATCTCACCAGTCATTGCAAGGAACTTTTTTACTTTTCTTTGGGTGAATGCGGATGCTATCGAAGTAGCCATGGTAACTCCGGCTGATGGTCCGTCTTTTGGTATTGCTCCTTCAGGAACGTGAATATGAATATTCCATTTTTCAGAGAAATTATCAGGAAGGTTGAGCAAATCTGCGTTTGATTTGAGGTACTCAAGTGCAATAATTGCAGACTCCTTCATTACTTCGCCAAGATTACCTGTAAGAGTCAGTTTTCCTGTACCTCTGCTGAGGCTGGTTTCCACAAATAGAATCTCTCCTCCTGCTGCTGTCCAGGCAAGTCCTGTAACAACCCCGGCCTGGTCATTTCCTGAATAAATATCACGTGTATATTTTGGAGGGCCGAGCATTTCAATAAGTTTTGACTGCGAAAGAACTGTGTCATATTTTGTATCAGACGCTATATTCTTGGCAGTTACCCTGATTATCTTTGCCAGACGTTTATCAAGTTCACGTACACCAGACTCTCTGGTATATTTTTCAATAACCATCTCCATCACCTTATTGTCAATGGTAATCTGATCAGGTTTTACTCCGTGATTTTCAAGCTGTTTCGGGAACAGATGCCGTTTTGCAATCTCCAGCTTCTCTTCAACAAGGTAACCAGTTATTTCGATAAGTTCCATTCTGTCTCGCAGAGCCGGACTGATTGTAGCAAGATTATTAGCTGTAGCTATGAATAACACTTTCGACAGATCGTATTCCATTTCAAGGAAATTGTCAAAGAAGGTGCTGTTTTGTTCCGGATCAAGAACTTCAAGCAGAGCTGATGAGGGGTCACCCCTGAAGTCCTGTCCCACTTTATCAATTTCATCAAGAATAAAAACAGGATTCGATGATCCTGCTCTTTTTATGTTCTGGATTATCCGTCCTGGCATGGCGCCAATATAAGTTTTTCTATGGCCTCTTATCTCAGCCTCATCATGTAATCCACCAAGTGACATTCTGACATACTTTCTATCAAGAGCTTTGGCTACAGACCTGCCAAGAGAAGTTTTCCCAACACCCGGAGGACCATAAAGGCACAGGATTGGAGATTTCAGATCACCTTTAAGTTTTAGAACCGCGAGATGTTCGAGAATTCT
Source organism: Bacteroidales bacterium (assembly GCA_025358645.1). Lineage (GTDB taxonomy): Bacteria > Bacteroidota > Bacteroidia > Bacteroidales > VadinHA17 > LD21. Next base: position 10,436 of record JANYIW010000315.1, on the reverse strand, counting down.
TTCCTTTACCTCATCAAGCCCAAAATGATCAAAATCGAGAACTTGCCGGGCATTATTAAGATCGAGGTTGTCTTTAGTATAGTATTCCCAGGGCAGATCAAGAAGAGTCTGAATATAGTTTACCTGAACTGAATACTCAGCTGCTGCGGGGTTCAGACGATGAAGTTTATCAAGTTCTTTTTCGAATACCTTTTTGACTTCAGCGCTCCACTTTTTGGTTTCGGCTTTCTTAGTATACTCTTCAATCTCCTTTTCAGCAGGATTGCCGCCAAGCTCGTTCTGGATGGTCTTCATCTGCTGATGGAGCAGAAATTCCCTTTGCTGTTGATCAAGATCACTTTTAACCTTGGATTGCAATTCATTTTTAAGCTCCAGAACCTGGATCTCCTGCACGAGAAACTCGAGCAACATAAACCCCCGGTCCCGCAAGCTATTCATTTCCAGCAGCTTTTGCTTATCCTGAACCTTTATATCCGTATTCGAACAGATGAAATTTATAAGGTATGTATTGTTTTCAATGTTCTTAATTGCAAAAGATGCTTCAGGGCTTATATTGGGATTAATTTTAATTATCTTGAGGGATAAGTCTTTCAGGGATCCGACAATAGCATCAAAATCCTTGCTCAGGATTTCCGGCTTCGTTTCAGGTACAGTTTTTACCTTTGCAATAAAGTACGGATCGTCGGAAATTAGTTCCTGTAAAACCATTCTTTTCCGTCCTTGAATAATTGCAGTTGTTGAGCCGTCTGGCATCTCGAGAAGTTTCACTATCTGACCAATGGTGCCAACAGAGTGAAGATCATGAAACTCGGGGTTTTCAATATCCGGATCTTTTTGTGCAACTGTTCCTACTATCTTATTATTGCGGTAAGCATCTTTAATTAACTGGATCGATTTTGGACGACCGATTGAAATAGGAAGAACCACGCCCGGAAAGAGTACAGTATTCCTGAGTGACAGTATTGGAATTGCTTCCGGGACCTCAACATCCTCAAGCTCACCATCGTCTCCGTCAGCAATTATCGGTATTATATCTCCATCTCCATCAAGAATATCCGGAAGGAATATCTCACTGACAGGTTTCCTGAATTTTTTTTCCATCTGGTATTGTATTCCTTATTTTTTGAGGTTTGCGGTATTACGTCTTTTGTCTTTAATTAAGAGTGCCAAAATTACATATTATTTTTACAACTGATGTGAATTTTAGTATTGCAATGATTGTGCCACAGTATAAATAAAACCAAAAAAGTAGGGACATGCCATGGCATGTCCCTACTTTAAAAGAGTTTATAATTATAGCTATTTCTTTTTATCGAGATGATCTTTGTAACGGTTCATAAATTTGTCTACTCTACCTGCAGTATCGACAAGTTTCATTTTACCCGTATAGAAAGGATGAGATGTATTTGAAATCTCAAGCTTGAGAAGAGGATATTCGTTTCCATCTTCCCATTTAATGTTCTCTTTTGAAGGTGCAGTTGATTTACTTAGAAAAGATGTCCCGTTTGACATGTCCTGAAAAACTACAAACCTGTAATTGCTTGGATGAATACCATTTTTCATTGCTTAATATTTTTTATCCTGATTAATCCTAATAAATTCCAGCTTATTAGGGCTTGCAAAATTAATTAACATTTTTTAAAATGCAAAAGTAATTGCAAAATTATTGATTATATCGTGTATGTTCCTACTTAAATGATTGTTTATCAGATATTTCGTCTTTGTATCTTATGAAAGAAAGTTTAGGATTTATCATATACCGGTAGGTAATGTGTGTTTTCTCCTTCCCGGCCCCTATTGCCTCATAAATTGCAATCATTTTGGGATTAAAATCACCTACCCATGAGAGTTCCAGTTCTCTAAACCATGGTTTCTTAATAAACACCTTATATAGCTGGAAGAAGATAGCTGATTCAACTCCGCTATTCTGAAATTTAGGATGAACTCCACCAACAACAGCCCGCATTCTTGTCATTTTATGAGTCGCTTTAAAGTATACGAAGCGCATCATGTTCCAGAGATGAAGTTTCCCGTTGAAATGCTTAAGTATCTGATTCAGATCCGGAAAAAGCACAAAAAAAGCTATTGGTCTATCATTGAAATAGGCAAACCAAATAAGTTTTTCATCAATAATCAGCTTTGCTTTCGCAAGCGATTCTTCCAGAATTGCAGGATCAAGAGGTGTAAAATCTTCTTTAAAAACCGACCATGTGGAATTGTAAATCTCTACAATATCTTTTACATATTTCCCCTTTTTCCTGAATTCAAAATGGTGAAAAGAATAACCTGGCCTTTTTGAAAGCCAGTCAGCAATTTTCATGATTCGCTCAGGAAACTGAACTATTTTATTTTCTGAGTCTCTTACATCCCTGTGATACGAAAATTGTTCAAAATAATTTTTAAAGCCATACTCCTCAAAAAAAGCTCTGTAATACTTTTTATGATATGGCATTCCAAATCCAGGTTGCACAAATCCCTCAACCAGCAGCCCCCAGTTATTGTCGTTTTCACCAAAATTAATTGGGCCATCCATTGCCTCCATACCCTGTGAGGTATGCCATTCAACAGCTTTATTAAACAGACTAAATGCAGCCTCTTTGCTATCAATAACTTCAAAGAAACCAATACCTCCGGTAGGTTGGCGGTTTGCCAACGACCTCACATTATCAATAAAAGCTGCAATTCTCCCGATTAGGTTATCGTTATCATCTTTAAGAATCCAACGGATCGCTTCCCCATGCTGAAAAGTATGGTTCTTTGCTTTATCAAAAACTGATTCAAGTCCTGAATCAAGCTGACAAACCCAGTAAGGGTCAGCCTTATACAATTCTTTTGGAAAATCTATAAATTCTTTTTTATCCTGGTTTGTTTTGACCTCAATTAGCTTCATAATTCTAGTTATATGAGAACCAGCTGTCTGTCGGTGATCTTACTCAGTTTCCTCACTCCTCTCTCCTCACACCACTTACCTCATTTAGCGTATATCAATTATTCTGTGGTCAATAAGAATAAAGAGGATTCCAATGAGAAAAGAATATATTGCGAAGACTTTGAGAGGTATATATTCAGATGGCTTGATTTTCATTTTAAACCAGACATATCCCACCAAAAATAAATTACTGACTACATAAGCAATAAATGTTGAAACTGCAACACCTACAAGTTTATAACCCCATTTTATCATAAGCAGACTTAAAGAAATATTTATTACTATTTCAAGAATTGCAGCAATAAGAGCGATATGAGTCTTCTTTCTCCCGACAATTATTGTTTGTGGAAAAACGAGTCGCGGAATAATGAGCAATGCATAGACAAGAAATATACCTGAACTTTTTTCAAATTCCGGCCTGAACATTAGCGGATAAATCCAACGTGAAATCAGCATCATTACCATTGTAGCAGGAAAAAGCAGGTGCATAAGTCTCTTCGACTTTACTCTTATTATATCAATGGATTCCTTCATCTTATCCCGGGTTGCAAACTCTGAAAGCATTGCAGCATTCAGTCCGTTTGCAAGCATAAGCACCAGCGGAAATTCTTTTGCACCATAACGAAAAACTGCGAAACTAGCCGGGTCCTGGTAAACTGCCGAAATAATTATGCCATCTGTATACTGACCTGATCCGCTTATAAGAGTAGTTATTATCAAAGGAATACCCAGGTAAAGATGCTCCTTAATAAACTCAACTGAAATTTTCATTTCGGTGTATCTCCGCAACAGTATTATCAGCCATATCCACCTGAAGCAGGTAATCAGGAGTAGCCCGTAAATAGACCAGATAATTCCTTCCCCTAATAATAAGGGTGTAATAATAAAGATCAGTTGCGCCGTAAAAGTATACACCCCATATTGAAAAATCCTATAGGATCTGTTATTAAGGAGATAAATATATTCTATAAGCTGAACCGGACTGTTTAATAGAATATATAATAATAAAAGATTTATAAAAGGGACATTACCGCTGTTGTGAAAGACAGAAAAATTGCCTTTTAATACATGACCGAGAATAAAAAAGAGCAGACTGAAAAAACACAACAGGAGGAATGCATTAAAAACTTCAGGTGATTTGTCTACGCCATTATCACCCATTTTCCTATAAGTTTTATTCCTGTGGTAAAGAGGAAGGAGCGATTGAATTATTCCCGTGACCCAGAAAAATGTCATGAGTCCACTAATAAACATAAATATTTCAAATTGGCCGATATCCTGAGTGGAAAGAGAACTTTTTGTTAATACAATGCTAATAATGAAGAATATAACGGCCTTCATCAACTGGGCAAGTTGCAGCCCTGAAATATTATCTATGAATTTTAGTTTTCTCAAGCCGGAAAAAATCTGTAAATTACTTCCTGATAACAATTAAAAGGATCATAAATTGTGCAGGAAAGTTCATTTTTTTTGAACTATCCAAAGATAGTAATTGACTTCAGCATGAGAAAATAAAATTAAAATTTTGTGAAATAGAAATTTTGACCTTATTTTGCATTCCTGAAACGGTGGATGTAGTTCAGTTGGTTAGAACGTCGGATTGTGGTTCCGAAGGTCGCCGGTTCGAACCCGGTCTTCCACCCTAAAATGACAGACGTAAAAGTCTGTTATTATGTTTATTTTTAAGTTAATGAATTAATCAGGTTGAAATAATATCCTAGAAAAGTCCTGATATTTTACCATTTTCATCGACATCGATCTTTTCAGCAGAAGGATTCGACGGCAAACCCGGCATACGCATTATTGTACCAGCTATAGGCACTATAAAACCCGCTCCTGAGGCGAGTTCCACTTCCCTGATCTTGAAAGTAAATCCCCTGGGACAGCCTTTTTTGTGCTCGTTGTCTGAAAGAGATTTTTGTGTTTTTGCAATGCATACGGCCAGATTACCCAGTCCTAGTTCTTCTATCTTTTTAAGTTGTTGCTTGGCTAGTATGGTATATTCAACATGATCCGCACCATACATTTTGGTGGCTATTGTCTCAATTTTCTTTTCAAATGACCATTCAAGATCGTAAAGAGGTTTTAAACCAGCCGGTCTATCGTTCACAGCATTTACTACAAGATTCGCAAGTTCGATTGCGCCTTCTCCTCCCTTAGACCACGATTCATTAAGAGCAACAAGAACATTTTGTGAATTACAATGCTCCTTAAGCAAATCTATTTCTGCTGAAGTATCTGCATCAAATTTATTTATTGAAATCACAGGATTGAAACCATAATATCTCATATTTTCGATATGTTTGTCAAGGTTTTCAAATCCATTTTTAAGCGCTGCCAGGTCCTCTTTATGCATTTCCGATAGTTTGAGACCTCCATGATACTTAAGAGCACGTATTGTTGCTACTATCACAACTGCATTTGTGTGGAGATTACCAAACCTGGACTTAATATTGAAGAATTTCTCAGCTCCAAGTTCACTTGCAAAACCTGCTTCAGTTACTACATAGTCACTAAAAGTGAGCCCCATTTTTGTTGCTATAATACTGTTTGTTCCCTGTGCGATGTTGGCAAATGGCCCTCCATGAATAATTGCGGGAGTGCCTTCAAGAGTCTGCACCAGGTTTGGTTTAATGGCATCCTTAAGTAACGCTGTCATAGCTCCCTGGGCTTTAAGATCACGGGCAAAAACAGGTTTCCCCCTATAAGTATAACCTACAAAAATATCTCCAAGTCTTTTTTTCAGATCGCTGAGATCCTTAGCGATACAAAGTATAGCCATTACTTCAGAAGCGGCAGTTATATTAAAACCTGATTCCCGGGGCACACCCTGACTGGGACCACCAAGCCCAATAATAATATTGCGAAGTGATCTCTCGTTCATATCCATAACCCTCTTCCATTCGATAGTACGAGGATCGATACCGAGATTTCCCTCATTCAGCTGAATATTGTTATCAATGAGCGCTGACAGCAGGTTATTAGCCTTTTCAACTGCAGACATGTCTCCTGTAAAATGAAGGTTAATATCCTCCATTGGAATTACCTGGGAATATCCACCACCTGCTGCACCTCCCTTAATTCCGAAAACGGGTCCAAGAGAAGGTTCACGAAGAACCACTGTTGTCTTTTTACCAATACGATTAAGCGCCTGTGCAAGGCCGATTGAAGTAGTGGTTTTTCCTTCACCGGCGGGAGTAGGTGTAATAGCAGTTACAAGTATCAGCTTTGCATTTTTAACACGTTCGTCATCTATCAGGGATAAGGGTAACTTTGCTTTATATTTACCATATAATTCCAGCTTGTCAGTGTTAATACAAAGCTTTTCAGCAATTTCTGCGATTGGCCTGATCGTAACCTGTTGAGCAATTTCAATATCTGTCTTCATTACAACGGTTTAAGTTTCAATTGGGGGAAATAATGATTTAAAAAAGCAATACCAGAATCAGGTAAAAATATTTCACTTTGTTAAGAGTCCCGAATCAGTAACAATTCTCCGGACTACTGCTTCCCATCCCAGGGACATTAAGTGAATACCATTTACGCCCTTCTTATTCTTAATTGATTCTATCAGTTCCAGGGCAATTTGAATCCCTTCCTCCGGGGCACCTTCACCGGCTTTTTCCATTCTTCTCAATATATTATCAGGCAAATTAACTCCCGGAACTTTTGTATGAAGATATTCAGCAATTTTATAGCTTTTCAGAGGCGCAATACCAATGAGGATGTAAACTTTGTCGAGGATATTCCGCTTATCGAGTTGTTCCATCCATGCGTCAAGCCTATCAGCATCAAAGACAAGGTTGGTCTGGAAAAACTGTGCTCCGGCATTTACTTTTTTGTGGTCCCTTATTGCCTGCAAGGCAGGGTCCGAAGCGAAAGGGGATGTTGCAGCGCCAAGAAACAGTTTCGGAGGATTTTTCATTTTTCTGCCATCGAGATAAATCCCTTCATCGCGCATTCGTCTCATTAACCATAACATCTGAATAGAATCGATATCCAGAAGATTCATACTGCTCACTGGTGAAGGACCTACTTTTCCGCTATCGCCGGTGATGCACAGAACATTGAAGATACCCAGCTCATTAACACCAATAATATCAGCCTGCAGACCGATCCGGGTTGTATCGCGGGCTGCTATCTGCAAAACAGATTCAATATTATGGTCATGTGCTACTTTACAACAAACGATACTCGACATTCTCGGCCGGGCTGAGGAAGAATCGGTAAAGTTAATAGCTGTTACATAAGGTTTTACCAGTTCGATATTATTAGCCAGCTTTTCAGTATTTGCATTAAGCGGAGGTGTCACTTCAGTAGCAACAACAAATTCCCCATTACGCAAGCGTCTCTCAAGTTCCGAGACCGGTTCCTGGTAGCCAGGGGCATGGTATTCAGAATCGCCTTGCCACCAGTTAGGCTGACGAATAGTTTTAAAGACACTGTCCCAGGTCCTTGACTTCTTTTCTTTGTCTTTTGAAACAATATTCTTAAAGAAGCTTATTGTACCTACTTTTCGTATCTGGCCTAATACTTCGCCCCAGGTTTCTGTTCCAACCTTATCCCAATCGAGAGGGGGAAGTACTTCAAGAAGCATCTCTTGTCTACCAAGCTTTTCTGCCCGTTTATAAATGCAATACCATATACATTTACGGGTTTCGTCGACATAACAATTCTTCGATAGGGTTGCACCGCCACAAGGTCCGTTCCTCATCCCTTTCGGGCATTCCATTGGGCATATAAATGCAGTTTCCTGTAGTAAACAATTTCCGCACATCCGGCAACCAAAAAGTGTACCTTTTACAAGAAGTTCGGTTTTAGCAAGCAGACGCCGGGCAAATTTTTCCTTTTTAAAAGGGTAAAAGGCTGGCTGCCATCTGCGCGACGGGGTGAAAAGAGACATAAATTGATAATTAATTACTTAAGAGTATTGATTTTTAAACTACTGCTTATGAGTGAAATGAGGTTGCTTTAAATTTTGAGAACATTCAATAAACCTCATGGCAAAGTCATCACGTCCAAGTACAAGATCAGCGGCTCTGACTGCAGCTGTTATCTTTTCAGGATTTGCTATAGGGCACGTAAGTCCATTTCGGATTGCAAGAACCATAAAAGCAATATTTAGCATTTCCCGGTCTGGTAGTCCGAATGAAATATTACTTGCTCCCTGCGTAATATTCAGTCCCAGTTTTTCGTGAACCAGTCTTATGGTTTCAAGAGTGACAAGACATGCCTGGGGATCGGCGCTCACTGCCATTGCAAGAGGGTCAATAATTACATCTTCCTCATTAATACCTATTTTAACGGCCCTGTTGAGAATCTTTTCAGCTATAGCCAGTCTTTTAAATGGATCGTTTGTTATGCCATCATCATCCATTGTTAATCCTATAACAACAGCGCCATATTCTTTTACAATAGGAAGAAGGGTATTCATCGATTTCTCTTCACCATTGACAGAATTAATCAGGCATTTTCCCTCAATAACTTTAAGGGCTGCTTCAATTGCCTTGGGATTGGGTGAATCGAGACAGAGAGGTATATCGAAATGAGTCTGCAACTGTATTACTGTTTCCCGAAGCAGTTTAACATCATCAACACCGGGAAAACCAACATTCACATCGAGTATGTCGGCCAGAGCATCTATCTGATTTTTAGCTAGTTCAAGAACATAATCGAAATCTCCCGATTGTAAAGTTGAGACCAGCTTTTTTCTACGCGTAGGATTAATGCATTCGCCGATTATAATAACCGGACCTTCGGTATTGATAATAACCTCTTTTGTTTTGCTGTGGAGTATTGTCATCATCTTATTGCAGTCTTGCAAGTTGTTTAAGATAGTTCACTGCACCCTGAGGATCAGGTGCGTAAAAGTCAGCTCCGATCTTAATGCAGTATTCCTGAGTAACAGGCGCTCCTCCCACTAAAATTTTCGAACCGGCATACTTCGCTTTTATGTTGCCAACAATCGTTTTCATATTCTCCATTGTTGTTGTAAGCAAGGCTGAAAGTCCTATTACCGCGTTAGGCTTTTCCTCGATTGCTTTTATAAACTTATCAGATCCAACGTCAACACCAAGGTCAATTACCTCCCAGCCACCACCTTCCACCATCATTGCAACCAGGTTCTTACCAATGTCATGAAGGTCACCGGTAACTGTACCTATTATGAAGGTGCCCTTTCTTTTTGTCGCACCCGACTGAAAGAACGGTTTTAAGTGAATCATTGCTCCGCTCATTGCCTTTGCCGACATAAGCATCTGTGGTACATATATTTCCCTACGACTGAACCTGTTACCAACATTTTCCATAGCAGGAATTAGTGCGTTTTCAAGTATCTCTTCGGGTTTGCACCCCTGTTCCAGTGCATTCTTAGCAAGTTCATAGGCTCCATCCTGATCTTTTAATTGAGGAGGATATGGGGATTTTTTATCCACTTTGCCCAATTCCACAGCTTCAAGAAGTTTTTCGAGCAATTCTTTCATAGTTTATTGATTTTGTTTAATACATACTAAGTTATTGTCGTAAAAATAACGTCTGATAGAATAGATATCTACATCAATTATTACTACTTTTGATGCTATATTCACATAATATTCATTTTTAGCGCAATTATTACCACTATGCCGGCTTTATTTGAGAAAATAATTGTAAAAGAAGGTGAATCATTTTTTATCGGGATTTTTCAGGACAATCTGGAGAAGAGTACCTGGCATTACCACAATAATTTTGAAATAAGCTTCATAACTGAAGGTTCGGGAAAGAGGATTGTGGGAGATTCTATCGAAGAATTTCAACCGGGCGACCTGGTATTTATCGGTCGAAATCTTCCGCATGTATGGATTGCCGATAAGGAATCGATAATTCCAACTAACCGAACTCTTGAAATGGTCTTTCTTCAGTTTACATTGAATGTTTTATCACCTCAGTTATTAATCCTGCCTGAATTCTGTCATGTTAAAAGGGCTTTGGATTTGTCAGAAAGAGGAATTCAGATTATTGGAGATACACTAAACGAAGTAAGTGAAATAATGCTCCAGTTGCCCTATTTGACAGGTTTTGAAAGGATGCTTCATTTTTTTATGATGATGGACATTATTGGAAAGAGTGAAACTAATGTTCCGTTGGCTAGCAAAGAGTATCTTACATCAAGATTTACAACTGGGAATAAGCGAATAGAAGTCATTCATAATTATTTAATGAACAATTATCTTGAAGATGTTAATCTGAAAAACCTGGCAGCTCTGGTCAATATGGCAGAAGGTTCGTTATGTCGGTTTTTCAAGATGAACATGGGGATTACCCTATTTGAATACCTGAATAAGATAAAGACAGATTTTGCATGTAAATTATTGATGAACAAGGATCTTGGCATATTGGATATATGTCTGGACAGTGGCTTTAACAACATAAGCCATTTCAACAAGCAGTTTAAAAAAATAACCGGAGTTCCTCCTTCTGAATATCGGAAACGGTTTAAAGCATTAAGATAAATTTCTGAGAAAGACAA
>JANYIW010000274.1 GCA_025358645.1 Bacteroidales bacterium | reverse complement strand
AAACCATATTATGGGATTACGAACCGGCAGGTTACGGATCAGTCCCTCAAAACTATACGACTTGAAATGTATTTAAGATTCTTCATTGTCTATTTAAACCATAAATATATACCAAAGCGAAGTGAAGTGCAAATGGGAAAGACATAATCGGAGTTATGGCGCTATGGAGGTGAGGCAGTAAGGTGTAATTGTCTTTAAAGTGTTTTGCCTTTACCCAAATCTATACCTTATTATATATATTCAGTCTAAATTTGAATCTGGTTCAATAAAAACAAAACTTAATATTTGTTAATTCCAAATTATTTTATAATATTGCTCTGGGAATAATTGAAAATGACAACTCAAAAATACTCCTGACCTGGTATTTAAGATTCATTTATCCTTTATTAACAGGCCCTGATCGGCACAGAATTAGTTTTTATTACTACTAACCACTAACCTAAATATCTTCTAAACATGAAAAGCAAAAAAAACAAAAACTATCTGGTTGATGAACTTCCGTTAACCTACACGATTTAATCAACTGATCTGGCTAAACTATTAATATTTAAATTATTCTAGATGCATGAAAAAAATTATTGAAAAGCGATTGCGTTTTGTAAATAATCAATGGTTTAAACCATTGATTATGACAACAATGTGCATTTTATTTCTATTATACTCAATGACATCTGTTTCAGCATTACCAGTTTTTGCTGATGATTTGGGTAATCTTCAGCAGAATACCGTTAAAGGTACTGTTAAAGATGGTACCACCGGTGAAGCTCTTATTGGAGTTACCGTAATGGTTAAGGGTACCACCACTGGTCAGCTCACTGACATTAACGGTAAATTTTCAATCCCTGTAAGAGACAAACAGGTTACGCTTCTTTTCTCATTTATTGGCTACACCACACAAGAAGTTATAGCCGCCACTGGCACAGATCTCAATATCGCAATGGCACTTGCGATGACTCAAATCTCAGAAGTTGTGGTTGTTGGATATGGAGTCCAGAAAAAAGAGAGTATTGTTGGAGCTATAACACAGGTAAGTGCCGCCAGGCTTATGCAGGCCGGTGCAACAACAGTAACAAACGCCATTGCCGGTAAACTTTCCGGAGTTGTAACCATTCAGACCCAGGGTGAACCTGGTGCTAATGGCGCCGATATCTATATCAGAGGATTGTCGAGCTGGAATGGAAGTAAGCCTCTTGTTCTGGTGGATGGTGTTGAACGCGACTTTTCTATGCTCAATCCTAATGAAATTAATACAATCTCCGTACTAAAAGATGCATCAGCAACTGCTGTTTTCGGTGCAAAAGGTGCAAACGGAGTTATTGTTGTAACAACAAAACGTGGCGCTATTGGTAAACCACAGTTGGATTTTTCAGTTTCTTATGGTGTTGAGAAGGCTACAAGAATCCCTGACCATATCAGTTCCTACACAACAATGTCTATGCTCAACGTGGCAAGGATGAATGGACAACAGTTCACCGATATGTCAACCCCTACTACACTTGAGGAATACAGAAATCCATCAAGCCCGCTAAACGCACTTCGCTACCCGAATGTTAACTGGTTTGATGTCAGTACAAATTCAATAGCTCCGACATCCACTGCCAACTTAAATATATCAGGAGGTACTGAATTCACGAAATACTTCCTCGCATTCGGATATGAGCATGAAAGTAGTTTCTTTAAAGGAAGCAATGATGGTTTTTATGATACGAGATATAAGAATGATAAGTTCAACTACAGGATAAATCTCGATTTCAATATTACGAAATCTACACTTATGTCATTAAACGTCGGGGGTACTCTCAACTGGAAAAATAATCCGAACAGCAGTGCCTGGAGAAACTTATATTCTACGGGTCCTGCAAGGTTTCCTGCTTTTTACCCCGCATGGGTGTTAGAACAGGTACCTGATCTTGATTATCCAAATGATACAGGTGACAGGCTGGCTGCTCCCTTTGGAGAATATACCGGAAATCCATATACGTCATTAAAATCGGGCCAGTTCAATAAAGACCTCGGATCAACCCTTTATACTGACCTTTTATTTAAGCAAAACCTCGATTTCATTGTCAAAGGGCTTTCAATTAACGCAAAAGTCTCAATAAGCAGTTTCTACAACAACAGACAACTTACCGGTTCACAGACATTCCCGGAATATCTCCTTGATTATTCTAAGATTGGAGTTGATAAAGTCACTAATACTACAGGTGCTCTGGTACCTGACGGATTAATAGATGAAAATCCATGGTTCAGAAACAATCCTGTTCAGGGTAATGAGTATTGGAAAATGCCACCGCTTGATATAAATGTGGGAGGATTGAATACCAACCCGAATTATTACAGTGACTTATATTATGAAGCGTCTTTAAATTATGCCAATAGTTTCGGAAAACACTCTGTAAGCGCTCTTGGTCTGTTTAACAGGCAACAGAAAAATACCGGAACTGACTTTCCTTTTTATAATGAAGGACTTGTTGGCCGGGCAACTTATGATTTTGATAAGAAATATCTTATCGAAGTGAACGTTGGTTATACGGGTTCTGAAAGGTTTGCCCCCAGCACCAGGTTCGGTTTTTTTCCTTCTGCAGCTATCGGATGGGTGATTTCCGAAGAACATTTCTTTAAGAATGCTGTTCCATGGATGAACAATTTAAAAGTACGCTATTCCGACGGCATGGTTGGAAGTGATTATGCAAAGAACAGATGGTTATATACCAGCTCTTATTATAAAGATAACAGGAATTATATTCGTGAAGACCTGATGGCCAATTCATTGGCTCAGTGGGAAAGAGCTCATAAAAGAGATTTAGGGATAGAAATAGGGCTGTTTAAAAACGTTTTTACCCTTAGTATTGACTTGTTCGATGAGTATCGCGATAAAATGTTGCTCGCACCAAAAAGTGTTACCTTCCTGATTGGACAGGGAATCAAGGAACAAAACCTTGGAAAAGTGAAAAAGCATGGTATTGAAGTGGAAGCAGAATTCAGAAAAAGTCCGACTCCTGATTTCGAATATTATGTAAGAGGTATCTTTGGTTTCAACGAAAACAGGGTTATATTTAAAGATGATCCTCCCGGATTTCCTGAATATATGAAACTGGCTGGCAAACCATTGACAGAGATGCTTAGCTCGGAATATGGAATGGAAGGTCTGGAAATTAACGGTGTTAAGCTGACAGGGACCGGATATTACACAACCATAGATGATATTCACAACAATGTCTCACCTATTGCCTTAACAAGTTTATACGTTGGTGATTATAAATTCCTTGATTTTAACAGTGACGGAACTATAAATGCATATGATAAATACCCGATAAAAGGATTAACATATCCTCCTTTTACCTATTCGGTGGGGAGTGGATTTACATGGAAAGGTTTTGATTTCAACTTCCTTTTCTCAGGTAATGTTGGAAAATATGTACAGTATAACCAGGCATGGGAGGTTGAGTTTATCAAGGGGGACTGGCGTGTTCACAGCTCACAGCTTGATTACTGGACCCCAACCAATCAGGACGCTGCACATTCAACGCTTCATTACAGTGGAAGTTCGAGTGCAGATATTCTGGTATGGGGTGGAGGAGAGGCTGACAGAGGTTATCAGACCATCATTGAAGATCGTTTCTTCAGAAGAGCCGACTATATCCGTCTGAAGGACCTTTACCTCGGGTATACCTTTAAGACGAATAATTTAAACAAGGTTGTTGGTATATCGACTTTACTTGTTTATGCTACCGGAAGTAACATCTTTACTATTACTCCGCTTCTTGAGGGTGACCCTGAAGCCACAAACTTTTACCAGGGTTACTACCCCCAGATGGCAACCATTCGTATGGGTGTTAAAGCAGTATTTTAATATCAAAAGAGAGACATTATGAAAAAAATTATAATTCTTTTATTGTTTGCAGGGGTGAGCCTCTTCTTCACCTCATGCCTCAAGAAATATCTTGATAAAGCTCCCGAGCAGGGACTCACAGAAGAGCAGATTTATACCAAACTCGATAACTTCAAAGCATTCTTCGATGCTGTATATGCCGGGACTAAGTATGTTGGTACAGCCTGGGACGACTTTAATATCAAGACTGCATTCCCGCTTTATTTTGGACTTTGGGATCAGAAATATACTTTCGAATCTGTTACAGATGCCTCTGACCAGGGTCGCTATATGGAAGGACAGGCCTGGAAAAGTGGTAACATGTCAGAAACTATTGTGAATAAAATGACCTATGATGGCAACAGACGTCCAATCCTGGAATCGATGTTTACGATCATCAGGATAAGCAATATTGCTCTCAGAAAAGTGAACAAAATTGATGATGCGGATGATGCTGCAAAAAATGATCTTAGAGGTCAGGCATACTTTATAAGAGCCTACGGACATTTTACGCTTATGAACCTGTGGGGCCCGATGCCTTATCTGGATAGAGCTCTTGGACCAAATGATGTATGGGACATAGCAAGATTATCAAAGCATGAATGCCTCACCAGGATTGCGCAGGATTTCGATTCATCTTATTACTTTTTTAACCTTGCAGGCAAAGTACGCAGGGATCCTCCGCTTGGAGTAGCCGGACACCTGCAGTATGGCCCTACCGGATACCAGATGCATCGTCCTAACGGGATGGCTGCATCAGGATTTAAATCTAGAGCATTATTATACAGGGCAAGCCCTCTCAACACTGAAGGAGGAACTGACTGGCAGGAAGCAGCAGATGCATCCTGGCAGGCTTTAAAAGTTGCTCTTGACAATGGTGTAATTCTGTTACCTATGGTAGATCGAAGCAAAAATTATTATGGTGCAGATGTAACTGATGAGAGTATCTGGACATTTTCTTATGGGAATCTTACCTGGAACAACGGTAATTTAACAGGTGTAACCAATTGCGGTTTTGCATCATTATTTAATGGAATTTTCGGAGCCAGTACGGGATCATATTCAGGTGTATGTCCTACCCAGAATTTTGTTGATAAGTATGAAACAAGCTTTGGAGAACCATTAAATACTCAGGCAGACAGAGATGCCTCTGCTGCTGCAGGACATTACAATGATCAGAATCCATATGCAAACAGGGATTCCCGGCTTGCTACAGATATCATTACTAACCAGTCTCCCTGTCAGAACTGGGCAAGCAATAAAGCTCAGATATACTATTCGATTTCAGGGGGAAAAGTAACATATTCCGAGCTGCTCCAACAGAATTACCTTGGGGTTACCAGGACCGGTTATTATATGAGAAAATTCTGGTTTAATAATAGCACAAAAAACCAGGTATCCAGTAATGGATTTGCTGATCCCTTAATGCGTCTGGCAGAATTATACCTTAACTATGCTGAAGCAGCAAACGAGGCTTATGGACCTAATACTCCGGCTCCCGGTGCAACACTCTCTGCAGTTCAGGCAATCAATGCAGTCAGAACAAGGGCCGGAATGCCTAATGTTTCGGCTGCTTTTACAGGAGGTACTGATGCTTTCAGACCAAGGATTAAGAATGAGCGCAATATTGAATTATCATGGGAGGGACATTATTATTTTGATATTCGCCGATGGATGGATCTCCAGACAATTATGTCAAGCACACTGGTCGGCATGGATATTGAAAAACTTGCAGCCGGCTATGATGCTATAGCATTTCCAACTGGATTCAGGCATACCCGTAAACCATTATCACAAGACCGCCAGGTAGCATGGAAACCTCAAATGTACTATCTGCCATTTAATAATGCAGATAATCTGAAAATGACAAAATTTGTCCCAAACCCTGTTTGGTAACATAAACCATTAAAACCAAAGTTTATGACATTTAAAAATATATTATACCACAAAAACATATTTGCCTGCCTTCTGACTTTCTTCATTCTCTTTTCAGGCTCAGTGAATGCACAGGTTCAGAAAGAGAAAAAGGTCAGACGACTGGTAGAAGTTACTCTGAAAGTCGTTGATGAGACCGGAGCTCCGATCCCTAAAGCCGGAGTAGTAATCGGCGAAGGGATAACACACATAGAAACCGATCAGAATGGATCGGTAGTATTCAATGGGTATGAGGTTGATATCGTAAGCATTACAGCACCAGGCTTTGAGAAGAATACATCTCCTGTTTCCGACCTGGTACAGAAAAGTATTGTCACCCTTTTAAAAGCAAAGATTCATATGACATCCGATGATATCGTTTCTTTGCCGTTTTCATCACTTAAAAGACGCAATCTTACAGGACCTGAAGTGGTAATTCCGGGTACTTATTTTGAAAAGTATCCTACAACGGATATCCGGGCTACATTAACAGGAATCTCCTCTGGTTATGATATAAGGGAACTTGATGGTTCACCTGGTCTGAGTTCGCAGGAAGGTCTTCAAATCTATACAGGCCTGAGTAATGCATTTGGAACATCTGATAAATTCACCGGTGTGCCATTGGTTATGATTGATGGCATGATCACAGAATTTAACCAGGCTCCTCTTAATCCTTCCGATATTGAGTCAGCCACATTGGTAAAAGGAATTCTTGGAACTACAATGTATGGACCGGTTGGGAGTACAGGAATTATGATGATCACAACCAAAAGAGGCGTTAAAAATCAACGTCTTTTGAATCTGGATGTGGAAACCGGGGTAAGTGTAGTGGACAGAATGCCCGGTTTTGTATCTGGTGTTGATTATGCCACACTAAATAACGAAGCAAGAGTAAACAGTGGTCTGGCTGAGAAATTCACACCTGAGGCAATCAGCGCCTATGCATCGAATGATCAGGATAACCTTCGGTATCCGAGTGTTAATTTCCGCGACATGGCATTAAAAAACACAAAGTCATTCAAAAGAGTTAATCTTTCAGCCTCAGGTGGAAATGATCGAATTCAATACTTTTCAACAATCGGATATGATGGAGAGGGAGATATTTATAAAATTGGAAGCACTGCTGATTATAACAGGGTCAATACAAGGCAGAATGTCAATGTAAAAGTAAACGACGAGATTGATGTAAAATTCAGTTTCTATGGCAATCTTACCTACCGCAGATCCCCAAACTATGGATATAATTCAAACTTTACCTCTGAGGACGCAAATTCTAATCCTGTTCTTACTCTTATTGAATTTCCAGTGGTTTTAAGTGATATAAATACCACATCTCCGGTAGCTTTCCCTGTTCATGCTTTTATTGATCCGACAAATAATACTCCATGGTACGGTGTTAGCTCAAGCTATACCCAGAATCCAATAGGTGGGTTGGTCAGTCAGGGCTATTATACAGACAGAAGCCGTGTTGGTATTTCAAATGTTTCATTTAACTATGATGCAGATAAAATTATCAAAGGGCTTAAATCGAGTACATATTTCGGATTTAATATCAGCAATATGGTCCGTGTTGGTAAAGCAAATGATTACCTGGCGTACACAAGCTCAATATCTTCCAAAACAGCAAACGACACTATAATAAAGTCTGGCACGCATGGCCTGGTTACACAATCGGACAATGCAAGACTGATGGACTATTATTATCAGCGCTATACTTTTTATGAGAATATAAGCTATGACAGGACATTCGGAGAAAGCACTATTCAGTCGACTCTGACATATAATCAGGTGAAAGCGTTTTTTAACGGAATTGAAGAGCCTCAGCGCAGTAATAATATAGTTTGGTCAGCAATGTACTCCCTTAAAGATAAATATTCTTTGCAGGCTGTAATGAATTATGCAGGTTCGGGAAGTTTTGCCAAAGATCTTAGATACAGGATGTTCCCAGCTATTGGAGCCAGTTGGGTCATCTCTGAAGAAAGCTTTATGGCAGACAGGAAATTATTTAACTATCTTAAACTGAGGGCCCAGTATGGTGTGAATGGAAACGAAATATTTTTGCCGCCGTTTTATTATATTGACAGGTGGAGTCAAAACAACACGGGAAGTGCATTTGGGCCTTATTCATTACTTCAATGGTTTGGAGGAACTCAGGAACCGTCAATATACAGAAATTCACCTCAGAGAATTGGTAACCCGGATCTCTCCTGGGAACTCAGGAAAGAATTTAACGCAGGATTTGATGCCGTGTTAATGAACCAGAAGCTTGCTATTGATATGACCTATTGGAACATAACAAGAGTAGGAGCTATAAGTCAGCTTTCAAATTCCTTACCATTAATAACAGGATTATCCGGTGCAAGACCATGGTTCAATTTAGTCGATACCCGTACTAATATGGTGACTCTCGATATTAAATATTCGGACAGAAGTGGCGACTTTTCATATGCCATAGGCGCAAATGCCACAACAGCCGTTGGTAAATTATTGAAATATGACGAACCGAATTATAGATTTGATTATCAGAAAGTTAAAGGAAAGGTTTATGATGCTATTTTTGGTCAGGTCTACGAGGGAAAATTTGAAACTGATGCCGAAACAGAGAAAATACCTCAGTTGTTTGATGCACAGCTTAAAGCCGGCGACCTGAAATATAAGGATCTGAACAATGATGGATTTATTGATGATAACGACCGTCAAATGATTGGCCATTCATCACCTCGTCTCTTTTATGCTCTGAATCTGAATCTTAAATATAAGAATTTTGAAGTTTATATTATGGGTGCCGGAAGAGCATTTTATGATGTCGCTTTGAATAACTCATACTTCTGGAGTGGATGGGGAGATAATAACTATTCTAATTTTGTTAAGGATAACGATGGTGGTGCATATCCAAGACTTACATATTATAAAGTGAATAATAACTTTGTAGTTTCAGATTTTTGGCTTAGAGATGGAAGTTACTTTAAGATCCAGAATGTTGAGCTATCCTATACAATTCCTTCTAAAATGCTTGCTTTAGTAGGTGGCAGAGGAATAAAAATCTATGTAAGAGGTGCCAATTTGCTGACTTTCTCAAAAATTAAGGATGTAGATCCCGAATCGATTAATTCCGGAGTTTCCATTTATCCGTTATTCAAGACTTTCTCCGGTGGTGTTAAATTTAACTTTTAATTTAAGTAATTATGAAGACAA
>JANYIW010000273.1 GCA_025358645.1 Bacteroidales bacterium | reverse complement strand
AAACCATATTATGGGATTACGAACCGGCAGGTTACGGATCAGTCCCTCAAAACTATACGACTTGAAATGTATTTAAGATTCTTCATTGTCTATTTAAACCATAAATATATACCAAAGCGAAGTGAAGTGCAAATGGGAAAGGATCCTTTTATGATGTCCTGCCTCCTAATGCATCAAAGAAAAAGATTAATCCTCCCGGAGAATGGAATAATATCCGTATAGTATCAAAAGGGAAAAAAGTCGAACATTGGCTCAATGGTAAAAAAATTATTGAATTCACCCGCGGCGATAAGACCTACATGAATGGTGTCGTCAAAAGTAAGTTCAGTAAGACTGCGCCAGCATTCGGCATGGTTGAAAAAGGGAATATTCTTCTTCAGGAACATGGCGGAGTTGTATCATTCAGAAATATAAAAATCAGAGGAATAAATAAGTAATTGTTATGGGAAAGAGACGGGATTTTATAAAAAAAGTTGCTGCCGGCATAGCTGGTATTGCATTCGGGAGTACTGCCTTTTCATTTAGTGCAAAAAGCTACCGGAATATTATTGGTGCTAACGAAAGGTTACATGTAGCAATAATTGGCGTAAATGGTCGTGGAAACGGAATGGGCAGAAACTTTGCAAGACAAAAAAACACTGAAGTTGCATATATCTGCGATGTTGATGAAAGAGCAATTGCCAAGGCTGTTAAAACAATAATGAGCACAACACCTGAAAATCCTCCTAAAACGGAAAAGGATTTGAGAAAAGTACTAGAAGACAAAACAGTTGATGCGATTTATACTGCAACACCCGACCATTGGCACGCTCCACTTACAATAATGGGGTGCCAGGCCGGAAAACATGTTTATGTCGAAAAACCTTTAGCCCATAACCCAAGAGAAGGCGAGATGGCTGTTGAAGCAGCACGTAAATATAACCGCGTGGTTCAAATGGGTGCCCAACGTCGTTCGGCCCCTGTCCTTACTCAGGGTATGGAACAACTTCACAAAGGAATTATCGGAAGAGTTTATTTTGCAAAAACCTGGTACACCAATACCCGTAAGGATAACTTCCTGAAACCTGTCGGCCCTGTTCCTTCATGGCTTGACTGGGATCTATGGCAGGGCCCAGCTCCTCATGTACCTTATCAGGAAGGATTGGTTCACTACAACTGGCATTGGTTCTGGAATTATGGAACAGGCGAAACGCTCAACAATGGAACTCATGAAGTTGATGTAGCCCGTTGGGGTCTGGGAGTAGACTTCCCGACACATGTAACCTCTGTTGGAGGCAGATACCATTATAAAGATGAATGGCAGACACCAGATACACAGATTGTTACCATGGATTTCCCCGGTCGTGTTTCGCTAATGTGGGAAAGCAGAAGCTCAAATGGAAGAGCTATTGAAGGTCAGTACCGCGGCATTATATTTTATGGCGAAAATGGTAGTCTTGATACGGGTGGCGACAGCTATAAAGTTTATGATAACAACGGAAAACTGGTAAAAGAAGTTAAATCTCTCATGAACGAAAGTGAAGTGCAGGGACGTAATATCGATACACCAAGTGTAGGGATGGATAACCTTCATATTGCTGATTTCCTTGATGCCATAAGAAATAATCGTCGTCCAAATTGTGACGTCGAAATAGGATATAAGAGCGTAGTTGGAATGCTTTTGTCAAATATCGCATGGCGTGTTGGTCGTGATCTGAAAATCGATCCGACGAACGGCCATATTATCGGCGATAAAGAAGCTCAGAAATTGTGGGGCCGCGACTATGAAAAAGGATGGGAGCCTAAAGTTTAAGAATTTTTATGAATACCATAATTAAAATCTGATACTTTAATTATATAGTTTGTTGACGGGAGGTTGTAATTTATTACAGTCTCCCGTTTTTTTGTTAATTTGATATCCTGTCATTGTGATAATAAACTATAATTTAGAATATTCGGTGCTTTTGGACTACAAAATAAAATAGAAAATAGAGTAAGGAGAAAAGCAGTTCTGTAAATTTTTACCATAATATTGAAACTCCAACCTGATTTCCATGTTGAACAAATGTGATTTCTCTCTTATCTTTTAGTCCGGAAGGAAAGAGATTGGGTGAATTTTGGTGCGTTCTCTTAAAATTACGTACTACCTGCTTTCCCGACAGATACCCAAATATTGCACCCACAAAAACATCTGATGCCCAATGTTCATGTTCTGTCAGCCTGGATATACCTACAAGTGTTGCAGCAGAATAAAATATGACAGGAACTGCTTTGGTATCACTATATTGTGTTGCAAAGACAGTGGCTATTGAGAATGCCGTAGCTGTATGACCCGATGGGAAGGCATCATAGGAAAATCCTGATCTGTCATCAGCGGATTTCTCCAGGAATTTTGCAAATGGTCCATGCCATTTACCGCCTTCTATCTGACTAAACATATAAGAAGCTTTAGGTCTCTCCCTGCCGGTAAGTTGTTTTATTATCTGGACCCATATACCGGATGTGATCATTGCCTGAGTAGCCAATAAGCTTGTCTGAACGCCTTTCTCATTTTTGAAGGCAGCACTGATTAAACCTGAAGCAATTACTGAATACACTCCATAATTGCTGCCAAACTCTGTAATGAATGGTGAAGATTTATTTAATCATTGATGTTTTTCTTTTTGTGTTCGTGCCACATTGTCGATATCTTCATCGGCAAATATCAACACCGTAGCGATGCCTGCAGCAACACCTGTATATATCCACTGTCTCGCCTTAAAATGAAAAGGCGCCATTGCCTGTTCCCCAATATTATGAAGTAACGATGGGAAATATCCTTTTGAGGAACGAAAGGAAAAAATACTATCTGTCCGGTAAAAACTGGAAGTTGATTTTTGGTAACTGATCTTGTTCAGTTCGGGATTAGATTGGAAGTCTGATAGTGTTTTTACGGAGTCGGTGCCCGACTCTCTTTGTGCGTAAACATTACCTTCAAAAATTAATATGACTATCCAGCACAGAATAAGATTATCTAATAAATTTGAAAACATTTTAATTAATTTCATTGCATTTATACTTTATCCAAAGATAAATTAAATATTCCCAACTCAATAAGTTGAAAAAACACTAATAAGACTGCTTTTTATTGCAGAATACAAGAGATCTGTTTGGAAAAAAATAAATAATTCCTAATTTTACCTGATAAGTTCTCAGATTTTAATTGATTAAAAAATAGGAACTTGGAAATTCAAAATTATTAAACCTGACACATTCAAATCTAAACCTGATCAAAATGAAAAAAAGAAGTACTATTTCGATTGTCTTGTTAATGGCTGTAACCGCTCTTATCTTTTCCACTTTTTATTCCTGTAAAACAACTCCTAAGAAAAACATTGGTTTGCAGTTGTACTCTATTCGCGATTCAATTATGAAGGATGTCCCGGCTGCAATAGCTAAAGTAGGCAAAATGGGATATAAATTTGTTGAGCCGGCCGGTTATAGAGATGGAAAAATTTACGGCATGGAACCCGCTGCTTTTAAATCTCTTTGTCAATCCGATGGTTTGACAATACTTAGCTCTCATGTAGGTCAGGAATTGCCTGATTCAGCCAACATGGGAAAAAGCATGGCTTGGTGGGAGGCTTGTATTGATGCTCATATAACTGCAGGTGCAAAATTTCTTGTTCAGCCATTTATGGGTGCAGGCGCATATCGCAGTCTTGATACACTGAAGCTATATTGTAATTATTTCAATATGATAGGTGAAAAATGCAAAGCTAAAGGTATTCGTTTCGGTTATCATAATCACGACAGAGAATTCTCTACCAAACTGGATGGACAAACAATTTATGACTTCATGCTGACAAATACTGATCCTGAAAAAGTTATGTTCGAAATGGATCTTTACTGGACAGTTATGGGTGGAGCCAGCCCTGTTAATTACTTTAATAAGTACCCGGGTCGTTTTGAGCTCTGGCACATAAAAGATAAAAAAGAAATTGGTGCTGATACATTTATGGATTTCGCTGCTATTTGGGCTGCAGCTCCAAAATCCGGAATGCAATACGGTATTGTTGAAGTTGAAGAGTATAATTTCGACCAGTTTACAAGCTGCAAGATGAGCATTGATTTTCTGAATGCTACACAATATGTTGTAATGCCTAAATAGAAATATTAGAAAATAAATCTGTTTTTAACTAATTTGGGAAGAACACAAAATTTTCTTTGTGTTCTTCCCTTTTTTGCGTATTTTTAATCTCTTCCAAACCTTAAAAACAGATGAAAGCCAGTATTATTTTTCTCACAATTGCATCACTGTCGATTGCTGGATGTCAAAGCAATTTTTATACTGAAAAAGATTATCAGTCAGTTCTTAAAATTGATTCTCATGTTCATGTCAACAGCGAAAAGGGTTTCTTTGAAGATCAGGCTCTGAAAGAAAATTTCCGGCTGATAACGCTTAATGTTGATTATTCAGATTCGTCTTCAGTGAGACAACAACTTGATTGGGCCCTGATTTCCTCAAAAAAATTTCCGGAGAAGGTTTTTTACGGTGCAACATTCTGCTTTGATACTGCAGGATGGGGAACTGATGTCTGGAGTAAAAATGTTATCGGCCAACTGAACAGGAATATCTCAGGAGGAGCAATTTCCGTCAAGCTCTGGAAAAACATCGGAATGACCGAGAGAGATAAAAACGGGAAGTTCATTATGATTGATGATCCGGAGCTAAAGCCGGTTATTGATTTTATAATCAGTAAGAATCTACCGGTTACAGGTCATCTTGGAGAACCACGAAACTGCTGGCTGCCATTAAGTGAAATGACTGTAAGCAGCGACAGTAGCTATTTTGCAGCTAATCCTCAATATCACATGTTCCTTCATCCTGAATATCCTTCGTATGAAGATCAGATAAATGCCCGTGATCATTTGCTTGAATTGCATCCTGATCTTAAATTTATAGGCTGTCACCTTGGAAGTCTGGAATGGAATGTTGATGAGCTTGCCAAAAGGCTGGATAAATATCCGAATATGGCCGTTGATATGGCAGCACGTATTTGCCATCTGCAGTATCAATCATCAAAAGACCGCAAAAGAGTTCGGGATTTCTGTATTAAGTATCAGGACAGACTACTTTATGGGACGGACTTGTCAGATAATGATGCCAATGATCGTGACAGACTTACAAAATGGATACATGAAACATGGCTTGATGACTGGAAATATTTCACTTCAGAAGATCAGATGACTTCTGATAAATTCAGGGGAAAATTCGAAGGGCTTAAGCTACCTGAAAATGTCGTCAATAAGATATATAGGGAAAATGCAATCAGATGGTACAAACTGAATGTCAAAGAGCGATAACGCCATACTTTTGCATGTGCATATCAATCTCTATTTTGAGAAATAACATATAGTTTTCAATATAATGATAGTCTGTAGTATGACAATTTGTTTATATTTACACTAAAGTACTCGTGTAAGTAAAATATTAAAGTTAAATTACCAGATAAATTAATTGTAATGAAAATAAGCGGAGTTTTTTTAAGTTTATTGTCCCTGTCATTGCTTGTTTT
Organism: Bacteroidales bacterium; assembly: GCA_025358645.1. Lineage (GTDB taxonomy): Bacteria > Bacteroidota > Bacteroidia > Bacteroidales > VadinHA17 > LD21. The sequence goes on along the minus strand of JANYIW010000273.1, from coordinate 5,760 downwards.
TGACGCACATTCCCAGACAACCCTCAGGGAGCGGCCTGCAGAATGGAACAATCTGGTTTTTGGAGGGCGATTCATGGATTTGTTCATGCCTATGCCGGATATTGGCAAGTTAACAAATGATACATGGGGAGCTAATAATGTTAAGCCCCGTGATATTAAAAATGGCATTGAAAACAAAAAATACTCTTTTTGGGGCGGGAACAAAGTATTGGGCGATGATGGCAAGTATCATTTTTTTGTCTGCGGATGGCCCGAAAGCTCACCAAGAGGTCACGCAACCTGGCCAAATTCCACAGTGTTTCACGCGATTTCAGATAATTTGTACGGTCCTTTCGTAGTAAAGGACACTATTGGCAAAGGGCATAATCCGGAAGTATACAGACTCAAAGACGGAAGATATATTCTTTATGTTATTGATGGTTATTATCTTTCTGAAGGGGTAAACGGGCCATGGACATATAATAAATTCGAATTCCTTAACCGCGACAGACGTATTATTGATGGAATGTCAAATCTTACGTTTGCTCAACGCGAAGATGGATCATATCTGATGGTAAACCGTGGCGGAGGTATCTGGTTCAGCCAAACAGGATTATCTGCTTATAATCAGGTAACAGATGAAAGGGTTTATCCTTCTGTTAAGGGTGAATTTGAGGATCCGGTGGTTTGGCGCGATAATGTGCAGTATCACCTTATTGTTAATGACTGGCTTGGCCGTACTGCCTTTTATCTACGTTCGAAAGATGGAGTAAAATGGGTCGTCGATCCGGGTGAGGCATACTTGCCAGGTATTTCAAAACATGAAGATGGAACATTTGAAAACTGGTTTAAATATGAGCGTTTGAAAGTTTTTCAGGATGTATATGGACGGGCAATTCAGGCAAATTTTGCAGTAATTGATGTTGAAAAAAAATATGATAAAAGCAGAGATAACCACAGCTCAAAGAATATAAGTATCCCACTTACAATACCCCGGCTTCTGACAATACTGGACAAGAGTCAGATTACTGCAAATACAAAAATAATCAGAGTGAAAATAGCCTCTGAACCAGGTTTTAATTCACTTGCAGATATCAACATCAACTCATTAAGATTTGGTTCGTCTGAGGAAGTGAATTTCGGAAGAGGCTGCAAAGTGGCAAGTACTGAAAGATCAGGAAACGATTTAATTGTCAGCTTTGATAGTCAGGGCAATGGCATTATTGAAGATGAATTTGTCGCAAAAATGATTGGTAAAACAAGCGATGGAAAACTTCTCTTCGGGTATGCACGTTTGCCGTGGGTTAAATATATTGAACCAATTTTATCAGCCAGGTTACCTGATTTTGTCCCAAATAGTAATGGATTCAATATCAAGGTTGAAGTCCAGAACTTTGGGCAAATCGCCTCAAAAGTTGCCAATCTGAAAATAGTTTATGTAAAAGATGAAAAAGAAGTTGAGGTTGGTACAGGAAAGATTCCGAAGCTAAGTCCTTATCAAAAGACAACTGTCGAACTTACATGCGGCAATATTTTCGATAAAGGTGTTGAGTATAACATAATTGTGATTTTAAATCCGGATGATAAGGCCCAGACTAAATTACATGCAAAGATCACTCCTGTAAAGTTATCATTCCATGAATGGGCGCCAACTCCTCCTATGGGATGGAACAGCTGGGACTGTTATGGTCCAACAGTAGTTGAAGATGAAGTTAAAGCAAATACGGATTATATGGCTGATCATCTTAAGAAGTTTGGCTGGGAATATATCATGGAGCCGGGCTTTACAGGATACATTGAATAGGGATATGGTATGAAAAAGAGTATTATTACAAAAACTTTTTGAAAACCTATTAGATGCCGATATAATCAATTTGAAAATGTAAATCATACATTATGAAGAAATTACCATTTAAAGGACATCTCACTATACTTACAATCCTAAGTTTTTCCATGCTGGTATTTTTTTCGTGTTCGAAAAAGAAAGATGCTCCTCCAATTATTGAGGTCCCGGCAGACACAACGATAATAGATCCGGTTGATCCTCCGGTAGCTCCTACCATGGGACTATTTTTGAATGAATGGCAGCCCAAAACTTATGTCGCGCCTCAATTCACAGAGGGAAACGTTTCCTCTGCTGCTGAGACCGTAGTGACAGTGGATGCAGCAAATGTTATTACAAAAATACCGACATCCATCTTTGGGCACAATGCGAATAACTGGATGTCGAGGATGTATAATGAACCGGTATTTATTAAGCATTTGACAAATCTGAAACCTAATGTAATCCGTTTTCCGGCAGGTAGCGGTAGTGATGCATTTTTCTGGAATTGCGACAAAAACCAGCCTCCCGTCGATGCACCAATACGACTACGGAAAGCTGATGGTACCTACCAGACAGATTATTTGTATACTTATGGCAAATCTGATGATAGCTGGAAGGCAACAGTTGAGGATTATTATTCTGTATTACTACAAAGTAAAAGTGAAGGCCTCATAACGATTAATTATGGTTATGCCAGGTATGGAACCGGAACAGATCCGGTTGCTTCAGCGGCACATCTGGCTGCCGATTGGGTGCGTTATGATAAGGGCCGTACAAAATATTGGGAAATTGGCAACGAAAATTATGGTGATTGGGAGTGGGGTTACCGGATAGACGTAGCTGCCAATAAAGACGGACAGCCAGAATACCTGACCGGCAAACTCTATGCTAAGCATTTTAAGGTATTTGCCGATTCTATGAAAAAGGCGGCTATTCAAATCGGAAAAACAATTTATGTAGGTGCAGTTATGCAGGAATCACCTGCACAATCGTGGCAGACTGTAACTACTCAAACATGGAATACAACTATGATCCCGGAAGCAAATAATAAACCTGATTTTTATATTGGTCATAATTACATCACACCCTACGGCGAAAATTCAAATGCAACTACAGTATTAAATTCAGCACTGTCAGTTCCGGGTCAAATGATGTCTTTTATGAAGAGTGAAATTGAGCGAAATAGTGGCACTGTTAAACCAATCATCTTTTCAGAATGGAATATGTGGGCAAAGGATTCAAAACAGCAGGTTTCAAACACAAGCGGAACATTTGCAGTAATAGTCCAGGCAGAAGCCCTGAAAAATAAATTTGGACTGGCTGCCCGGTGGGATTTATACAATGGATGGGATAATGGTAATGATCATGGTCTTTTCAGCACAGGCGATGAACCCGGAGTTTCCCGTTGGAGCCCGCGACCATCATTCTACTATATGTACTTTTTCCAAAAATGTATTGGCGACCGGTTGGTTGATGTATCGGTGAGCGGAAAAAATTCTCTGAAAGCATACGGTTCGACTTTCACATCAGGGCAGGGAAGTGTAGCTCTTATAAATGTATCCGCAACGGCCCAAAATGTTCAGGTAAAATTTAAAAATTACAGAATGGGTAGTCGGTTTTATTGGTACACAATGGAAGGTAGCAATGACAATGGCGAGTTTTCAAGAAAAGTGCTGGTGAATGGGTCCGGGCCAATTGAAGTTGCAGGAGGTCCCTCTGATTATGAAACATTAAAGGCAAGATCAGCACTGACTGCTAATGGAATCAAACTTACTGTTCCTGCCTGGAGCGCTGTTTTTATAATGGTTGATTCAAGATAGTGTTTTAACTGATTTTGAAATGAATGGAAACCTATCGTACTCCACAATGTTGATGAAGTCCGCTTCACTTAGAAAACAATATCCTGTTCTTTACATTTGTCAGACTTATTTAACGCTTGTTTATTTAACTTAGTTAGCATTTAGATTTAATTATACTTTATGGTCAACGTTCGACAATCTGATATAGCAAAACAGCTCAATGTATCGAGGGTCACAGTTTCCAAAGCATTACGCGACCATCCGGATATCTCTCAGGCAATGAAGAAAAAAATTGGTTTAACTGCCAGGAAGATGGGATATGTTCCAAACCTCATTGCCCGTCAACTAAATTCACGACGGACATTTACTATAGGGATTGTCATACCGGACCTTGAAAACAGTTTTTTCTCTTATATTGTCGATAGTATGATTGATTACGCAACAGAGCATAATTATTATGTTATCCTTACTGTATCACGTGAGAAAAGCAATATCGAGAAACAGAATATTGAGAACCTGATCGGAATGAGAGTGGATGGATTACTTGTTTGTCTTTCGCAGGAAACAAATGACAAACAGGTGTTTAAGACAGTTGAAAAAATGAAGATTCCATTGGTGTTTTTTGACAGGGCTTTTGAGAATATGAAATTTTCAAGAGTTGTATTTAATGATAAACCGGGCGCTGTAAATGCGCTTAACCATATAATTCTTGAAGGTTATACCAGAATCGCACATTTTGCAGGATACTCAAAAACGAATATTGGAAGAGAAAGGAATGAAGGATTTCGTGAAGCTCTTACTAAAAATAAGATTCAGATTAATAATGACTGGATAATCGAAAGTGGCTTTGAATTGAAAGATGGTTATGAATCATTTAAAAAACTAAACACTCTGGGTAACCTCCCTGAGATCATCTTTGCAGTAAACGACAGAGTTGCTCTGGGCGCTTATAAAGCTGCCAAAGAAGCAGGGCTACGGATCCCGGAAGATATAGGCATTTTTGGTTATGGATTCAATGAGATTACTGATTTTTTTGATCCTCAATTGACAGTTATTAATCAGGATCCCAGGAAGATGGGTTTGGAAGCCATTAAACTTCTTATTGATGAAATTGAGAAGAAAACCAGGACCGGTCATAGTAAAATCTATATTGAAGAGGAATTCATCTGGAGAAAATCTGTTAAACGTAAATTGAAATACACAAAAATAATGTGAAATGGAAAGAATATTGTTATTTTTACAAACTAAAGTAATCGCGAAAGTTATCGTGTAAGTAAATATTAATTTTATTATATTATGAAGAAGATTGTTGTTGCCGGAGCCGGTGGTTTTATTGGTGGCCATCTTGTAAAAGAACTGGTAAAAAAAGGTCATCAGGTAAGAGCAGTTGACCTGAAACCACTTAATGAATGGTATCAGGTTTCAGCTGATACCGATAATCTTGTCCTTGATCTTCGGCTCAGAGAGAACTGTTACAGAGCTGTTAATGGCTATACCGAAGTATTCAACCTCGCTGCCGATATGGGGGGGATGGGCTTTATTGAAAACAATAAGGCAGCCTGTATGATAAGTGTTCTTATAAATACACATCTTCTTCTTGCCTCGAAAGATTGTGGTATCGACAGGTTTTTCTATGCATCCTCTGCCTGTGTTTACAATGGTGATAAACAGACTGATACCAAAAACCCCGGACTAAAAGAGGCGGATGCATATCCGGCCCTGGCAGAGGACGGTTATGGTTGGGAAAAACTGTTCAGTGAACGGATGTGTCGTCATTTTTCAGAGGACTTCGGTCTGACAACAAGAGTGGCAAGGTTCCATAATGTTTATGGTCCGTGCGGTACTTTTGACGGCGGACGGGAGAAAGCTCCTGCAGCTATCAGTCGCAAGGTTATTGAAGCAGGCATATCAGGTAAAAAAGAGATTGTGGTCTGGGGTGATGGACTCCAGACAAGAAGCTTCATGTATATTGATGATTGCATCAAAGGAATACAGGATATTATGTACAGTAATATCGAAGAGCCGATTAACCTTGGAAGCAGTGAAATGGTATCAATAAACCAGCTTGTGGATATGGTTGAAGATATTGCCGGGTACAAGCTTGATAGAATTTATGATCTGAAAGCTCCAAAAGGTGTGAGAGGACGTAATTCGGAA
>JANYIW010000254.1 GCA_025358645.1 Bacteroidales bacterium | reverse complement strand
CTGTTCCAGCCTGGGCAAAAGAGGCAATATGGTATCAGATCTTTGTTGAGAGATTCCGTAATGGTGATCCATCAAACGATCCTACCCCGACTGATATGACTGGTTCCTATCCCGATAAGTTACCGGCCAACTGGAAGATAACACCCTGGGGCCACGATTGGTATTCTCATGAACCATGGCTCGACAGCGTAAAAGTTAAAGGTTTCAATTCAAAAATCCAGGCACGCCGTTACGGAGGTGATCTGCAGGGTGTGCTTGATGAAATTGATTATATTCATTCACTCGGCGTAACTGCGATTTATTTTAATCCGCTGAATGATTCTCCGTCACTTCATAAATATGATGCCAGGAACTACACACATATCGACAGAAATTTCGGACCTGATCCAAAGGGTGACGCAGCAATGATGGAATCGGAAATTCATGATGACCCTTCGACATGGAAATGGACCTCTGCTGACAGACTTTTCCTGAAGGTTGTGGATGAATTTCATAAAAGAGGCATCAAAGTGATAATGGATTATTCATGGAATCATACAGGCAAAACATTCTGGGCGCTTAACGATATAAAGAAGCAAGGGAAGAATTCAAAGTATGTTGACTGGTATACAATTACACAGTTTGATGATCCTTCAATACCTGGGCATGTACTAAAATATGAAGGATGGGGAGGCAATAATCCCTACATGCCAGTATTAAAAAAGGATATAATCCCTCCCGATGACAAGATAATGCCTTTTGAGGGCAATCTTCATTCGGAATCATTGAAAAAACACATATTCGATGTTACCCGCAGATGGCTTGATCCGAACGGGGATGGCAATCCGGCTGACGGTGTCGACGGTTTCAGACTCGATGTTGCAGGAGAGATACCAATGGGATTCTGGCGTGAGTACCGAAAAGTTGTGCGTTCAGTAAATCCGCAGGCATATCTTGTCGGAGAAATCTGGTGGCTGGAATGGCCCGATAAACTATTTGATCCGAAGATTTATCTGGAAGGAGATCAATATGATGCAATAATGAATTACAGATGGTACCGGGTTGCCAGAGGATTTTTCGGTCAGGCTGAGCCGGTATTGAAACCTTCAGAATTTGTAAAAGAAATTAGCCGGATCAATAAAGGTATTAAAATCGAAAATCTTCAGGCAATGATGAATGTATCATCCACCCATGATTCCCCAAGACTTTCCACTTCATTGTTCAATAAAACGATGGATAAATACAAATCTAAGCCATCTGATAATCCTGATTATAAAATTAATAAGCCTGATCAGCGCACAAGGAAGGAGCAAATTATTCTCCTGATTCATCAGTTTACTTTTATTGGCGCTCCTCAGATATGGAATGGTGATGAGGTCGGGATGTGGGGTGCGGATGATCCGGATTGCAGAAAACCAATGGTATGGGATGATCTTGTTTATGAGGATGAACGTGCTGCTTTTGATCCTGCTAAACGCCGAACTCTTGATGTTGTCAGACCAGATACATCACTAAGATCATTTTATTGGAAGTTATGTAAGATGAGAAAAGAAAATCCGGTACTGATATACGGTGATCTTTCGTTCTCTGTTGTTGATGATCAGAAGATGGTTTTAGCTTATAACAGGATTATTGGGAACGAAGAAATGGTGATGGCTTTTAACCTGTCGGATAAAGAACAGTCAGTCTTGATTCCGGTAAAAAATGAAAGTAAATTCAAAGAGGTTTTACCTGGGGATGGAAAATCTTATGAAACTGTTGATTTGGGACTTAATATTAACCTGGGACCTCTTTCAGCGATTGTTCTGAAGAAGTATTAAAATCAGGCTAAAGTTCATGCGTGTAGGAGGCACCATATAGGGGCCGAACATTATTATTTCTATTCTATTATTACTTTAACTGTTTGAGTTTTCTTCGCGGTTCTGATTTGAACTAAATATAAGCCATTCTGGCTTTTATTGCCATTTTCTGATTTCCCATCCCATTTAATTAATTGTATACCATCAGACGAGACTGAAGTATTAAATTGTCTGATGATCTTTCCTGTTATATCGAAAACAGTTATTGATATGGGTGTAGGCTGTAATCCTTTTATCTCAAAGTTGAATTCTCCCTGTGACGGATTTGGATAGACAGAGATAAAGTGATCTCTATCCGGCATTTTCTGATCCTCAATACCCAGTAATAATTTTGGAGACGCCAGCTTTTTGGTTGTATAAAGTCTGTATTCTCCAGGCTGGAGGTTTATCGGATCATTCATGCTAACAACTGTAATTGAGTCACCGGTAAAGTATTCATACCATTTACCTGTCTGGGGGAAAGCCGGGCTGATTGTTGATGAAGTGATGCCAAAATTTCCCAGAATATTAACTTTCATGTCAGGAGAAATCAGCTGAAGACTTTTAAAAGGAGTAGAGAGTGAATATGAATAGTTACTGGTTCCAAATACCGGCTGAGTTTTTCTGAGATTATTCAGGAGCTTATAGACTACAAATAGCCTGTGACGATCAGAGTTAAAAAAATAATCCCATTTTATTGGTTTTTCACTTGTTCTCCCTCCAAAATCAATTGAAACATCGTATCCAAGTTCTCCGAATTGCCATATCATTTTCGGTCCGGGGACAGTGAGGAAAAACAGGGCATCTAGCTCCATCCTTTTCAGAGCTGTCTTTAAATCTTTTGTGTTATAGCTCCCCTGAGAAGCTCCAAATGTAATTGTCTTATACATAAGACGTTCTTCATCATGGCTTTCCATGTAGCTTACAAGATTAGGAACAGACCAGCCTCTGCCCAGATAACTTACTGATGTGAGATCAGAAGTATAACCCATCGACGCTTCCCCATAATTGTAATTATTATTTCCCCAGAGCATCATACCATAATTTGCAAGTTCAAGCTCTTCGTTATTTGGTCCGAAATGTTCGAGAATGACATATGCATTTGACTTTACTTTCCATATCTGAGAGGCCATTCTTTCAAGAATCGCAATTCGTGATGGATCATAACTGCTACCATCACCCGGGGTGTTGGTAAATCCCTTTGTGAAATCAAAACGGAAGCCATCAATTTTATACTCAGTCATCCAATAAGCATTTATCCGGTCAACAAGCTGTTGCGTTGAAGGGCTCTCATGATTAAAGTCAGCGCCCCATTTATAAACAGGATTTGGTGATTGAGCATTAAACCATGGATTGGGTATCTTCATGTAAATCTGATCAGTTCCGTAGTGATCAAGATAAAGTTGAACAAAGGGTGATTGTCCGAAACAATGATTCAGAACCATGTCCATTATTACTGCGATACCCCGATTATGACAACTGTCGATTAATGCTTTAAGATCGTTTTTAGGACCGTAGTATTTATCAGGCGCGAAATAAAATGTAGGATTATATCCCCAGCTTGAATTTCCCTCAAACTCGGAAACAGGCATGAGCTCAATTGCATTGACTCCCAGATTTTGAAGATAGTTAAGAGTGTCAATTATTGTCTGGTAATTGTGGTTGGCTGTGAAATCGCGAACAAGTAATTCATAGATTACAAGACTCGATTGTGGTGGAGCCTGAAAGTTTGTTATTTTCCATGAATATGGGACCTGTGAAGTCTGAAGTACAGAAACAATGCCTGAAGCCGTGTCTTTGGGAAATGGGATCAAGTGCGGATATGTAGACGAAGAAATATACTGGTCATAATCCGGATCAAGAACCTTGTCTGAATAGGGTTCCGCAATATACAGGGAATTATCGACGAGATATTGAAATCTGTACTCTTTACCAGGCGTAAGTCCATTTATCTGTACCCAGTATCTCTCTCCATCAGGTGTTCTCTTCATATAACCTTTTTCCCTCGCCAGCCAATTTGTAAAATCGCCTGTTGCAAATACATAATTTTTATAAGGAGCATGCAGAACAAGGGTAACAGATGAGTTGCCGGTATAATTAATTCCATCAATTACTCCTGCCGGCAGGCTTTCCGTCACAAGAGGTTTTCTCACATAATAAAAAAATGAATCAATAGCAAAAGCCGGTTCTTTCCATGCTATTACCTTTGCCACAAATTCACCGTATTGATCAGGGAGTATGGTATAGTTTAGCAGATCAGCTGTTGCCCCTGATTTAATGAACTTATTATTAATATACAATGAAACCGAATCTGCAAGAGTGGCAGAAGCACTAACTGGTATTTGTTTATATAGTTCGGCAACAAATGAAGATTTTACAGGGAGAGTAAATGTTACATTTAGTCCAGGCTGAAAAACATTCAGGAAAATATCAGGCCTGGTTTGAAGAGTACCTGCAGCATTGCGTATTACCAGACAAATCTTGGTTGCAATGTCAGTATTAGAAAGGGAATAAAAGGTTTTAATGTCAGGGGTAATATCGAGTTCATAGCGATAGGTTCCCAGGTAAGTCAGCTTAGGCTGGGTTGAGTTGTTGGGCCAGGTTCCGATTACTTTTTGCCACGGAATTCCCAGGAGAGTTACTCCGGTATGTGCATAAAGATCGCCGGTATAATTATGAAGATCACCGGCATCTTTTGAGCTGTCGTAATAGATTCTTATAAGTTTTCCCGCAGTTGGAACAGCAGGATCAGTAGTTATCATCTGTCCGGTCAATAAACCGGAAACTCCTACAAAATATAAAATACCAATAAGCAGCTTTTTCATCGCGTAGTCATTTTCATGATAACAACCGTAAAGATATCTAAATCAGATAATGTTAAAGAGGCTGTCTTGAATGTCGACAGCCTCTTTTCATTATTTTCAAACTATAGGATCCAATTTGTATATGAAATCTTACTAGTTCTTGGTAACAGTTGCTTTAAGTCCCCATGGATCAAAGGTGATCGTGTAATTTCCGGCAGTGGTAATTGCAATATTCGCACCTCCTGATGTAAGTGCATTTATATCACCACCGTAATTCAGATCCCATGCGTCGTTTGCCCTGAATTTAATTGCACCGACAACAAGATTAACAGTTACCTTGAATACTTTATTTGTTGCATCCCACATCAGGTTCTGGTCAGAATTCCATCCATCGGGTGTTGCATCACCGATTAATCCCCATCTGTTTAAAGAGTAAGTATAAGCGTTGGGATTGCTCAGGTCCAGAGTAATTGCATAATCAGCTGCCAAAGTTATCTGAATATTTGCACCACCGGCACTTAGCTTTCCATCAGCCAAATCACTCCCATAATTATAGTCCCATGAATGATTAGCCCTGAATTTGAAGTAGGCAGCAGTAAGTGACATACCACCTGTCCATGTTCTTAAGGTCGGATTGTATGTTAATGCAGTTTCATCATTCCATCCGTTGGGAGAGGCATCACCGATGACTCCCCACACAGTTGCAACCGCAGTATAAGTCATGGGAGCAGGTGCCGCATTTACGTTTATTTTGTAATAACCTGCCGGCGAGGTAATATTATCGCCTGATTCACTCAATGTTCCGGGAACTGTTCCGGCCGTATAATTTGGACCATCCCAATTAAGCTGGGTTGCAAATTTCCACTGGTTTGAAGTTTTGGACATGTAAACATATCCCTCAAGATTGTCAGGTGCAGTTACAGTGCTTTTTATCTGAGGTGATTTATCAGGAGACCAGTCAGCTAATGTTGACCCGGGGTAACTGGCGGCAACATAATCACCAGGTATATTCCAGATACGGGTATTTGCTAACGTTGTAAATTGAACATCGCTGCCATAAGCTGTTCCTGCGCTATTAGTTGCATAAGCACGAATATGATATGTTGTGAAAAGTGTCAGACCGGTAAGATTGCTGATAAAAACACCGGTACCGGTACCACCATCAATTATGCTACCGGTAATAGTCGGGCTTGCTGAAGTTCCCCAGGCAAGACCCCGTGCTGTAACCGGGCCACCACCATCGTAAGTCACTTCTCCACCAGATACAGCGGCAATTTTGGTTATACCGGTAACTGCAGTGGTTGTAACAACAGGCAGATCAACAAGAGTTGTAAAAGTTACTTCAGGACCATATCCTGTGCCAGCACTGTTTGTGGCATATGCACGTACATAATAGATAGTATTTCCCTTTAAACTGGCAAGCGCACTGACAAATGCTCCAGTCCCCGTTCCATTTACCGTTTTGGTATCTGAAAGAGTTGGATTATGATTTTTGCCAAAGCATATACCACGGGCAGTGACATTAGCGCCACCGCCAACGGTAACATTGCCACCACCTGCGGCTGAATTACCGGTTATTGCAGTAATTGCGGCAGTAGTAAGTGCAGGTACAACGGGTAAAGTGGTAAATGTAACTTCTTCTCCATAGATTGTACCATTTGTATTAATAGCATATGCACGCGCATAATATTTAGTAGCATATGCAAGGCTATATAGTTTCACATTAAATGTTGCTTTAGTGACCGGATTGCTGAATGCAACTTTTGAGTCAGATGTAGTAGGACCTGTCTGTGTATTGTAACAAACACCCCTTTCTGAAAAACCATCTCCGGCAGCAACTACAAAACCTACAACAGTAGCAGAGTCAGATTTAACATTTATTACCTGCGACGTAGCAAGCTTCGGATCTAATCTGACATTCGATTGTTCCTTTTTACATGAGACAAAAATGATTGTTACAGTAAGAAGAACAAACAGAAATCTATATAAGGTTAATCTTTTCATAAATAATTTCATTTTTAATAATTACTGGTTCAATGTAAAAGTAACTCTGAAAGGAGCATTGTTTATGTAGAGTCGCACTGTATAGTTACCAATCGTAACGGGGATATTCGCACTACTTGAGCTATTATACAGATTGTCAGTTGAATATCCTGTCCCGATTCCTAAATTGATGCCCTGATCCCATGCATCATTTAATCTGAATTTGCAGGATCCGTTTATAAGGGCAAGCGAAATGAACCACGATCCGGTTTTGGCATCATAAGCCATTTTTGAATCCGGGGAATTCCAGCCATTCGGAGTAGCATCACCAATAAGGCCAATATTGTAAGCTTTATTTGTGTAGGTAAGCGCTTTGGTGTCAGCTTTAATTTGATACCATCCGTTCGCTGCAACCGGGAATGCGGCACCATTAACTGCAAGTAAAGTACCATTGGCTCCATATGTGATATTAGCATCAGGGTCCTTTAATGTAAATGGTTTTGTAGCATCCAGTTTCACATAACCAATATATTTTCCATCACCCAAAGCTGATTCGATCTTCTGGGTAATACCTGAGTTTATTAAATCAAGACGAGGTAAACCGAAAATGATAACATTAGCTGATACAGGATCAGAAGCATAAATTTTGGGTACAGCTCCTGTACCGGCATCTATTGATAATACCGATCTTATTCGAAAGTCAACGGCATTAGCAACATCAGCAGTGAATTTCTGAAGCAAAATCCCATTCAGGGCGCTTACTGTAATTTTTAAGCTGGCATCCTGATTACTCGAAAGCACTTGTAGTGAATCTTTAAAATTGTTCCCTGTTGCACAGGCTTCAAGAAAATACGTGGCTGAAGCCTTGAACCCAGGATTAACTGCAGTGCCAACAAAAACCAGAGTATCCAACCCGTGGGTCCTTTGAAGGGTCAGATCAGGTAAGGATGCTAAAGTTGGCGGAGTTGGATTTGTAAGCATCACGACTTTTGTCTCATCCTTCTTACAGGCGTTGAGCAATAAGCCAAGAATTGTTATGTAAAATATTAATTTTTTCATGAGAGTCATGTTTTATAAATTAGTAACCTGTATTCTGGTGAATATTTGGATTTGCAGACACTTCAGCTCCGGGAATTGGAAAGATATTCAGATGGCTGTCAGTATTTGTACCATTAAATGCACCGCCTTTCCATTGCCAGTTATAGTTACCGTCAGTGAATTTTCCGAAACGAACCAGATCGGTGCGCCGTTGAGCTTCATAATAGAATTCACGGCCGCGTTCATCAAGCAAAAACTTATCGGTAAGCTGGGCAGCTGTTATATTGCCTGATTCATTTCCATAAGCACGCCTTCTGACAGCATTCACATCCAGTACAGCGTTAACGTTATCACCTGACCTGTGCAACGCTTCGGCTCTCATTAATAAAGCATCAGCATAGCGGAAAACCGGGAAATCCGTACTGGCATAAGCTGGATTATAATTAGCAGCCTGACTGCCATCCGCATTTTTCGCTGTAAACTTATATACTCCAATCCCATAATCACCACTAGATGAAGAGCTTGGGATATTCATGCTTTTCTTGGTCTTCATATATACCCGTTTGTCCTTGCATTGAGCAAAAATTGAATCGCTTGTCGGTATGCGTACATTACCATAGGTAGCTAATGTATCAACTAATACATTCATAAATTGAATCCTGCTTCTGTTGCCATTCCAGTTGGTGTTTGAGGTCAGGCCATGAAATCTTTCTGCACGTATAAATACAGGATCGCTGCATGACTCAATGATAAAAGTGCTGCCAACATAGCCTTGTGTATTTATTCCATCCTGAGCCCAGGCAAAAATCATTTCCGGGTTGTGGGCACCGTCGTTATCAGCACTAAAATTCTTCCGGTAATTGGCAGCCAGTGAATAGATTCCGCTGTTGATCACTTTATCACAATATATTTTGCAGCTATCCCATTTTGCAGTTCCCGTAAACACTTCAGAATTCAGATATAACCTGGCGAGTAGCATCCAGCAGGCAGCCTGGTCAGCTTGAGGATAAGAAAATTTTGGAGCTCCCAGCTTGTTTTCGATACTATGCAATTCAGAAACTACATAATTAAACAATTTAGCCCTCTCAATCTGTTTTGGGAAGAATTTTCCAACTACATCGGCATCCGTGGTAAAAGGAGGATTTCCAAACAGATCAATATCCCAGGTGTAAGCCAATGCCCTCAGAAACCGGGCTTCAGCGTTATATTGAAGCAACGTGGGGTCTGTACTTCCATTAGTCTTTTTAATAAAATCGTTTGCATAGGTCACACTCAGGCTTAACCGTTGATACAGTGCAGTAAGAAAAGGATTATTTGCATTCCAGGTCTGTGTATTTAAATCATTAATACCAACATCGGTCCAACCACAAATTGCTTCATCGGTAGTTATTTCCTGACAATTCCAGAGTGCCCTTGTAGTAGTAAAGAAGTTTTCATCTGAAGCGCTGATATCAGCTCCACCATTCGCCCCTTGCCCGCTGATTATGAAACTGGCATATATTTTTCCCAGGGCTTCCCTCATATAAACAGGATTATTCCCTAAGTTGCCTGACATTATGATATTTGGATCATTCGGATTCACAATCAGGTCTTTCACACATGATGCTATCATCAATGTTGAAAGAACAACTCCTAGTATTAAAATCTTTTTATTCATATATATATTTTTTGAATATTAGTAAGTTAAACTTAAACCAAGCATAAAAGTACGGGGCCTTGGATAGAAATTGTTGTCAATACCTCCCAGAACTTCGGGATCAATACCTTTGTACTTTGTGATTGTCATCAGGTTTTGAACCGTCAGGCTTACGCGTGCACTCAATTTATTATAAATGTTGTCGAATTTATAACCTGCGCTTAGATTATCTAATTTTAAAAATGAAGCATTGCTGACAAAATAATCGCTTGTAAACTGGCGTTTCACAAATTTTGTATCACTCAGAAATGTGGTGAAATTTTTAAAATATCCAATCTGGTATAACTGATCATATGAAGCGCCTGCTGCAACCTGATTATATACATAGTTTCCGATGCTGGCACGTGATGAAGCAGAAATGTCGAGGTTTTTGTAAGCAAAACGGGCAGATAACCCCAATAAATAATCAGGTGCAGGATTATGGTAGATATATTTATCCAGATTATTACCGTTCACCGTACCACCCAGCCCGGAAAGATCAACGTATAAACCTTCAATCGGATTGCCATTTGCATCATATACCTGCTTATTCAGGAAGTATGAGTAAGCAGGATAGTCGACTCTTGTCACCTGCTTTTGACCGGTGAAAGCATCACCATAAAGAACGCCGATAAATTTGGGATCATCAGTTATAAGCAGTTTGAGAATTTTGTTAACGTTATAGGTCAGATTGAATCCTATTGTCAGCGACATATCCTGTTTTGAAATCGGGGTAAGATTTAATGTTGCTTCTACACCTCTGTTTTCCAGGCTGCCAACATTTGTGAATAACGTATTGGAAAAGTTGCTGCCGCTGGGAATTGTAACAGTGTTCAACATATTCGTAGTTACACGTTTATAAATATCGAAGGATCCTGTAATACGATCTTTCAGGAAACCAAAATCCAATCCTAAATTCTGGGTTTTTGTTTGTTCCCATTTTATTGAACCATCATAAGCGCTTGGTCGCAAAGTAGGCACATATTCGCCTCCGATAAGATAATAAGATCCGGGTGAAGATTGAGTATAGATTGCCTGTGCCGGGAAATCACTGCCAATATCCTGTTGTCCGGTAATTCCCCAGCCCAGTCTCAGTTTCAAATCAGAAATTGCATTAACATTTTTTAAGAACGATTCCTCTTTAATTTTCCAGGCAAATGCTGCTGAAGGGAAATATCCCCATTGGTTGGATGTGGGAGCCTTTGAAAAACCATCATAAAAACGGGAGGAACCATCCTCGCGGATAGTCATTGTTAGCAGATACCTGTCCATGAAAGTGTAATTAAAACGGCCAAAGAATGAAAGTAATCTCAGATAAACAGGTGCACGGTAGGTACTGTCAGTTTTTTGATAAGGATGGGTATCGTCTTCAATTCCCCGGGTATAGTTAAAGCTTTCACGCTTAAATTGTTGCCAGGAATAACCTGCCGTAATATCAATTTTGCTTTGGATACTGCCCAGTTCTTTTGTATAGTTCAAATAAAAATCAAGCAGGTTATTGGAATTCGTACTATTATAATCATTTAATCTGCCGGAAAGAGGAGAGGTCAGATTGGAAGGGGCAGACAAAGGAATGTTGTTATGTCCCTTACTTTTTGTATAATCAGTTGCTAAATTCAGATTCGCATTTAGTCCGGCGACAAATGGAATCTTCAGATTAAACTGGATGTTACTGATAACTCTGGTCACAATAGACTTATTATCGACAGCAAAAAGCTGCTCAACCGGATTAGGCGTTCCAAGATTTGCTCCGTAATTACTCCATTGATAATAACCATCAGAAAGGGGATTGCCGTCCTTTATCGGTTGAGTAGGATCCATGTTAACCGCCGAACCTATTGCTCCCGCATCACCAAAATTATTGTTGGTGGTCATCCCTTTGGCATTGAAATTAACTTTTAAATTGTCTTTAAGGAAAGTGGGATCAAGACTTATAGAACCTGTAAGCCTTTTCATATCAGTGTTTTTCAAAATTCCATTCTGGTCAGTGTATCCAATTGAAACCCTGTAAGGCAATGTTTTATAAGAGCCTGATACACTTAAATTATGATCATGTGATACGGCAGTACGGAAAATTTCCTTTTGCCAGCTGGTATTTGCAATTCCCAGCTTACTTAAACTTTCAGCGCCATACATATCTTTATGATCCAGCGCGATTTGCCTCATCTGATCACCTGAATAAACATCCACAAATTTAATTGCGCTTGCTATTGATGTGTTTCCATTGTAAGTAATGCTTAATTTGCTGCCGGCCTTACCTTTTTTTGTAGTAATAATGATTACACCGTTTGAAGCCCTTGAACCATAGATAGCTGTAGCAGAAGCATCTTTCAGAACCGTAAAGGTCTCGATGTCGTTAGGATTAATAAATGAAAGGAAGTTTGAACTACCGGCAATATTAGTGTTGGCGATCGGAACTCCGTCAATGATTATCAAAGGATCGTTGGAAGCATTTAATGATGAACCTCCACGAACACGGATAGTAGCGCCGCTACCCGGAGCCCCTCCGGCATTGGTAATTACTACGCCCGGACTTTTTCCGACCAGCAGATCCTGCGGTGATGTTATAGCACCTTTGTTAAAATCTTTTGAGCTAACAGCAACTACAGAACCTGTGGCATCGGATTTTTTAACAGTCCCATAACCAATTACTACAACTTCCTTAAGGCTTTTTTCACTCATCGACATCACTACATTAATTGATTTCCTGTTATTTACAGATATCTCCTGAGGAGCAAAACCAAT
The DNA here is from genome assembly GCA_025358645.1 of Bacteroidales bacterium. GTDB lineage: Bacteria > Bacteroidota > Bacteroidia > Bacteroidales > VadinHA17 > LD21. The sequence continues at coordinate 26,391 of JANYIW010000254.1, read as the reverse complement.
ATATGAGAAAATCAGTGTGGAGGTAGGAGCAGCCGTTAAGCTGAAGTTACCGTTTCCATCTGTTATCGACCCGTTAGTGGTTCCCTTTTCCTGGATTGTAACGCCGATTAAAGGAGAACCATCTGAAGCGTCTGTTACTTTACCTGAGATCTTAATTCCCTGAGCATTTATAATTCCGGAAAAAAGGATACCAAGAAAAAGCATAGAGAGCGTCGTTAAAATTTGTTTTTTCATAGACTGTTTGGTTTAAAAAGTTTTATAGTTTTCTTTCAAATTGTTTTTATAACGTTCGCCAGGTTTATCAAATAATACAAATGTATTAAAGAAATTTCATAAGAAGTAATTGAAAGCATTAAATTTCAATTGGTTAACATATAGTTCCGCAAACGTTTGAAATGCTAATTTTTTATTCATTTTATTCGTTCCTTAGTTAATTATTATTCTTTTTGAATAAGAATAATCTCGTTCAGGCATCGATTTTTGTGGTTTTTTGTGAAAGTCAGAATATATCGCTATATTTCGGGAAGAGGGAAAATATCAGTAGAAAAGAAAATGTTCAAAGGCCAGGTTACCATAAAAGATATAGCAAAAGAATTAGGGATATCTCCATCCACAGTTTCAAAAGCTTTAAAGGGCCATCGGGACATAAGTCTATCAACCAAACAATCAGTTCGTGATCTAGTGGAAAAATGGCACTATAAACCCGATCCGATTGCGCTTAGTCTTAAAAGCGGACTTACCAAAATAATAGGAGTGATTGTTCCGGAAATAGTTCACTATTTTTTTTCTACAGTAATCAGTGGCATTGAGGATCTGGCTTACGATTCAGGATACCATGTAATGTTCTGCCAATCGAATGAATCTTATGAGAGGGAAGTCAAGGCAGTTGAAACTTTATTATCAAGCAGGGTTGATGGAATATTGGTATCAGTTACGAAAGTTACCAGCGATTTTAATCACTTCAGAAAGATCCAGGAAAATGGGATACCATTGGTTTTCTTTGACAGGATAAGCAGCGAGATTGATACAGACAGGGTAGTGGTGGATGATGAAGTGGGGGCATTCGATGCAGTTAAACATTTAATTAATATTGGATGTAAAAATATTGTCCACCTGGCGGGACCTCAGAATCTTCAGATAGGGAAGAGCCGAAAAGATGGGTATGTGAGAGCTCTGAAATACTTTAACCAGCCGATAAACAATCAAAACATTATTAGTTGTGATACCAGGGAAGAAGCAAGGATAGTAGTTCCGGAGCTAATGAAACGGGAAAAAAGGCCGGATGGGATTTTTGCTGTAAATGACCTGACTGCAGTTGAGGCAATGAATATGATTAAAGAGTGCGGGTTCAAGGTACCTGAGGATGTTTCAGTAGTCGGTTTTACAAGCGGGATGATCTCTGATATTACAACTCCGACTTTGTCGTCAGTTGAACAACATGGTTACCTCATAGGAAGGGAAGCTGTAAAATTACTTATTGATCGTATAGAAAAAAAACATAATCTGCCATCTCAAACAATAGTTATTAAGACGGAGATGGTAGTCAAAGGGTCTTCTAAGAGTGCCAGGAGTATTTAATAATCATGTGATGAGGATACTATAACGAATTTCAAATAAAGGTATTTATCACCTTTGATAAACAAAAAAAGCTTTATTTTTGGCTAACTAAATTAATCATCTCAAATATGAATGTTCCTGTAAATTTATTGTACACAAAAGACCATGAGTGGCTTCGGGTAGAAGGAAACATCGGTTACATCGGAGTGACTGATTTTGCTCAGGGTGAGTTAGGTGATGTGGTTTTCATTGAGATTGAAACAATTGGTGAAACACTTAAGAAGGAAGAGGTGTTCGGCACTATTGAAGCTGTAAAAACAGTTTCCGACATGTTTATGCCTGTTAGTGGAGAGATTCTGGAAATGAATCCCGCACTTGAAGAATCTCCTGATGTTGTTAACAAGGATCCCTATGGAAAAGGATGGATGGTTAAGATCAAAATAACCAACCCTTCTGAGATTAATGACCTTCTTACAGCTGAAAAGTATACAGCTCTGTTATAGAGTCTTTTTAACCTCGAATTCCTGGTAGCCTTCAACCATATCGCCTACTTCTATGTCATTGAAATTATGGATGTTGAGTCCGCATTCATAACCACCAACGACTTCTTTCACATCGTCCTTGAATCGTTTGAGTGATCCAAGTTCCCCGGTATAAATTACAATACCATCGCGAATAATTCTTATCCTGGTATTCCTTGTTATTTTGCCCTCTTTAACATAGCAACCGGCAACAGTTCCAACTTTCGTGACCTTGAAGATCTCTCGTATTTCAAGAGTTGCTACAATCTCTTCTCTGACTTCAGGCATGAGCATACCTTCCATAGCGGATCGTATCTCTTCAATAGCATTGTAGATGATTGAATAGAGACGCACATCGATCTCCTCTTTTTCAGCAAGTTTTCTGGCGCTCACAGACGGTCTTACCTGGAACCCGACTATAATGGCGTTCGAGGCTGCAGCAAGAAGAACGTCAGATTCTGAAATCTGCCCGACTGCCTTATGAATAATATTAAGCTGGATCTCAGGTGTTGAGAGTTTAATAAGTGAGTCGCTTAAAGCTTCTACTGAACCGTCGACATCACCTTTCACTATTATGTTAAGTTCCTGGAAATTTCCTATGGCAATTCTCCGGCCTATTTCATCGAGTGTAATATGTTTCTGAGTACGGAGACCCTGTTCTCTCTGGAGTTGAGCCCTCTTTGTTGCAATATCTTTTGCCTCACGATCGCTCTCCATCACGTTAAATTTATCGCCCGCCTGAGGTGCGCCATTCAATCCCAGAACAAGTGTAGGAGTGGCCGGTCCGACTACTTCAACCTTATTTCCTCTTTCGTTGTACATAGCTTTGATATGTCCAAAGCAGCTGCCTGCCAGCATAACATCGCCGATTCGGAGAGTTCCGGCTTTAACCAGGACAGTCGCGGTAAATCCCCTGCCCTTATCAAGAGATGATTCAATAACTGTTCCGAGAGCTGGTTTGTCGGGATTAGCTTTTAGTTCAAGCATCTCTGCTTCAAGAAGTATTTTGTCAAGAAGTACATCAATATTAAGTCCGCTCTTTGCAGAAATTTCCTGGGATTGATACTTTCCTCCCCAATCTTCAACCAGGTAATTCATAGTTGCCAAAGCCTCTTTTATCTTATCAGGATTTGAAGTTGGCTTATCAATTTTGTTGATAGCAAAAATTATCGGGACCCCGGCTGCTGAGGCATGATTAATAGCTTCTTTTGTCTGTGGCATAACACCATCGTCAGCTGCAACCACGATAATTGCTATATCGGTTATTTGAGCGCCACGTGCACGCATAGCTGTAAATGCCTCATGACCAGGAGTATCAAGAAATGTTATCTGTCGTCCATCCTCCAGGATAACACCATAAGCGCCGATATGTTGAGTAATACCTCCGGCCTCACCAGCAATCACGTTGGTATTCCTTATATAGTCGAGTAACTTTGTTTTACCATGATCAACATGTCCCATAACGGTAACTATGGGTGGCCTTGGTTTAAGATCTGCCTCTTTATCCTCTTCTTCACGAACGGCCTCCTGTAATTCAGCACTGACAAATTCTACCTTGTAGCCGAATTCATCTGCAAGAAGCGCCATAGTTTCTGCATCAAGTCGCTGGTTTATTGAAACAAACAGGCCAAGATTCATGCATGTCGAAATGATGTCAGTGACGGGAGTATTCATCATCGAAGCAAGTTCATTAACCGACACGAATTCAGTGACTTTAAGAATATTTTTATCGAGTTCCTGCTGATCAACAACTTCCTGGTGTTTCTGGCTTACAGCCTCCCTTTTTTCTCTGCGGTATCTTGAACCTTTGGATTTACCTTTTGTGGTGAGCCTTGCAAGTGTCTCTTTTATCTGCTTCTGAACTTCTTCATCATTCACTACGGCCCTGACAGGTCTTCTTTTTACCACCTTTTTATTAGTGGGTTTTTCTTTCTTATCGGTTGTTACCGGTTTAACAACGGGTACTCCTTCTTTTTCTTTCAGTATTCTCTTTCTTCTCTTTTTCCTCCTGAAATCGGATTCGCCGCTAACTCTGACAGGTTGAAAAGGAGTAGTTTTCTTTTTCTCTTCAACTGGAAGATCAATTCTTCCGACAACCCTTGGTCCAACCAGTTTTTTGAAATCAGTCTTATAAAGAGCAACAATATCTTCTTCTGTCCCGGGTATAACAACATCTTTAGTAATTTCTTCAATCCTGAGTTCATCAATTACCGGCTCAGCAACCGGTTCTTCTATAATTTCAGGTTCCGGCTTAGCGACTGGTTTCGTCACAGTCTCAGGGATGATCTCCTTTACTTTGTTTTGCTCGTCCGCAACAATTTTTGATTTCTTTTTATGTTCCTCTTTTTTTACAGGTTTTGTGTCTTTAGCAATTGTATCAAGATCAATCTTCCCGACAATACGAAGGTCAATATTTGATTTAGATTTTTTTTCTTCAACAGGAGTGATAATCTCAGGTGTTGCTGTTTCGGCGACTTGTTTTTTCTTTTCAGCCTTTGCAGGTTCAACCGGTTCCTGGACAGGCTTATGTATATTCTCCTCTTTATGAGGAATAACTTTTACAACCTTTGGTTTTAATGTCTTTTCCAAATCAATTTTACCAACAAGCTTGACTTCGGGTTTTCTGATTTCAGTTTTAATATCTACCGTTGACTTTACTCCTGAAGAATCTGTGACAAGTACATTATCTTCTCTCTCAGATTCTTCAGCCTCAGTCTTCTCTGAAAAATCATTGATAGAGACTGATTCCTTCTTTCTATGGAGATCTTTAAGGATTAGTTTTTCAGACTCCTTTTTTACGCTGATATCTGTACTGTACTCTTTTACCAGCAAAATATAAGCTTCAAACGGAAGTTTAGTATTTGGGTTGGGATCAAGATCAAACCCTTTTTTGTGCAGGTATTCGACAATAGTGGATATTCCCACATTGAATTCGCGGGCTGCTTTGCTTAATCTTGTAACCTTGATATCCTCTGTCATAAATATGCCTTGCCTTTATTAAAACTTCAAAAACCTCTGATCGTTAAAAGTTTATATTTATTTTTATTCAAATTCGGCTCTTAGAATGTTAACAACCTCTTTTACAGTCTCTTCTTCAAGATCAGTTCTCTTTACAAGGTCACTTATTGAAAGATTCAGAACACTTCTTGCTGTGTCGCAACCAATAGCCTTGAGTTCTTCAATTATCCAATCTTCAATTTCATCTTCAAATTCATCAAGATTAACATCTTCCTCATCTTCTCCGCCTGGTTCCCTGTAAACATCGATTTCATATCCTGTGAGCTGACTTGCCAGCTTAATATTCAGACCCCCTTTACCAATTGCAAGTGAAACTTCATTGGGTTTCAGATATATTTCTGCCCTCTTTGTCTCTTCAACAAGTTTGATTGATGTAATCTTTGCCGGGCTGAGCGCCCTCTGTATAAAAAGCTGATTATTGGAAGTATAGTTTATAACATCTATGTTTTCGTTTCGCAATTCCCTTACAATACCATGAATTCTGGAGCCTTTCATTCCGACACATGCACCAACCGGATCAATTCTCTCGTCATAAGATTCGACTGCTACCTTTGCACGTTCACCGGGTACTCTTACTATATTTTTGATTGTAATCAGACCATCAAAAATTTCCGGAACTTCAAGTTCAAACAGCCTTTCCAGAAATATGGGTGAGGTACGGCTCAGGATGATAAAAGGTGTATTGTTTCTCATTTCAACTTTTATCACAACAGCCCTGATAGAATCTCCCTTACGAAAATGATCGGAAGGGATCTGTTCGCTTTTTGGCAGGATAAGTTCATTTCCATCATCATCAAGCACAAGGATTTCCCTTTTCCAAACCTGGTATACTTCTCCAGTGACTATTTCACCTATCCGGTCTTTATATTTGATATAAATATTATTTTTTTCCAGATCGAGAATACGTGCTGTCAGGTTTTGTCTTAAGGATAATATAGCTCTTCTTCCAAAGTCAAGAAATTTAACTTCGTCAGAGACTTCTTCGCCTACCTCATAATCTCCATCAATCTCTTTGGCCTTTGAAAGAGGAATCTGAATTATGGGATCAGTGAGCTCTTTGTCTTCAACAACAACCCTATTCCTCCATATTTCAAAGTCGCCTTTGTCAATATTGACAATTATGTCGAAATTATCAGCTGAACCATATTTTTTTGCGAGCATGCTCCGGAACACATCTTCAAGAACGCTCATCATTGTAGGGCGATCAATATTTTTCAGCTCCTTGAATTCCGAAAAAGTGTCGATTAAATTAACATTTTCCATCTGGTGTAAACCTCTTATTATTATTTAATTGTCAAAATAATTCTTGTCGATTTTATTTGTTCAAAATTGAACGAAATATCCTTCAGTTCTATTGGTCTTCCTTTTGTTTTTATTTCAGTTTCAAGCTCAAATCCACCTGTGGTAACATTTTTAAGTTTCCCGATATATATTGATCCTTCGGAGTCCACAACTTCGGCTTTTTTACCCGCATTTTTGATGTATTGTTCAATAACTACAAAAGGCAAGTCCAGGCCAGGAGAGGATACCTGCAATTCAAAATCCTCTGTTTCGCGGTCGAGTCCATTTTCAATATGCCTGTGTATTGCTGCGCATTCATCAATTGTTATACCTTCATTTTTATCAACAAGTACAATAATCCTGTTACCATTATTTATTTTAACAGCAACAAGAAAGAGCCCGGTTCCCTTTGTAAACTCCTCTACTAATCCCTGTATTTTCTGTTTTTCTATCATTTTTCAAAAACCGAGAATAAAATAGGGGACTCTGGTCCCCTAGGTCAAATTCTCCTCAATTCGCTGACAAAGGTACATATTTATATTAAATCACCAAAATATTCAGTATTAATATTGAAGTATTATGCTTGTGGTTCAAATACGTAGCTTGAAAATCAGGAAACATTTAGATCTTTGCAAATCACTTAAAACTAACAGGGAACAGATTAATACATTTCAGTGAACACTGTGAAACAGGCAGATATATATGACAATAATGACAGGTTAATTCTTGAGAATTGTACCTTATGTCCGAGGGAGTGTGGAATAAACAGGTTCGAAGGCGGATCAGGCTACTGCGGAACGGATGCAGGCTTGAACATTGCTTCGGTCTGTATTCACAGAGGAGAGGAGCCCGTCATAAGCGGATCGGATGGTATTTGTAACATATTTTTTACCGGATGCAATCTTCATTGTCTTTATTGTCAGAATCATGAAATAAGTCAGTGTGGATCAGTTGCCGGAAATGCCGGAACAGATCTGGAGGAGGTTCTTGATAAGATAGTCAGCATACTTTCAGGAGGCATATCTGCAATTGGTTTTGTATCTCCTTCCCATGTAGTACCACAGGTAAAAGCAATAATTAAAGGTTTGAATTCGCGAGGCTACAAACCAATAACAGTATACAATACAAATAGTTATGATAAACTGGAAACCATCCAAAGCCTGTCGGGATTAATTGATGTGTACCTTCCGGATTATAAATATGTTACTAAGGAGATTGCATCAGGGTATTCAGATGCTTCCGATTATCCGGAAATAGCGCTTAGAGCTATTAAAGAGATGTATTATCAGAAGGGATCAACGCTTGCAATTGATGAAAATAACAGGGCAGAAAACGGACTGCTGGTCAGACATCTTGTCTTACCGGGTCATGATGAAGAGAGTAAAAAAGTTTTATTTTCAATTGCTGAAGAGTTGTCACCTGGTGTTCATCTTTCACTCATGTCTCAATACCATCCTACATCACAGGTGAAACAACATCCGATACTTAACCGCAATCTCTGCAAAGCAGAATATGAGTCCGTAGTTGAGACAATGGAAGCTCTGGGTTTCAGAAATGGATGGATTCAGGAAATGGATAGTAATCTTAATTACATGCCTGACTTTAATAAGGAAAATCCATTTGAAAGTCCCTTATCCTCCTGAATGGGAGGTTGAAACTTATTTAAAATTGGACTTGTGTGCCGGTTAAAGCTTCCGGATTATTGCATTCTAAAACTTATTCCTATTTTTGTAGATAAAATTTTCCAGGTGGTCTATCTGACAAATAAGAGAAAAATAATTAATGACCCTGTTTATGGGTTTATAAGCATCCCGGGCGATTTTGTTTTTGACCTTATTGAGCATCCCTGGTTCCAGAGATTACGGAATATAAAACAGTTGGGGTTAACAAGTTTTGTTTATCCTGGCGCAAACCATAGCAGATTTCAGCATGGACTTGGTGCATTGCATCTGATGAATATGGCTATCGCTACCCTCAGAAGCAAGGGAGTAATGATCTCACCTGTTGAAGAAGAAGCCACTCTTATAGCTATACTTCTGCATGATGCCGGTCATGGTCCATTTTCGCATGCACTTGAAAATTCAATAATCAGCGGCATTACACATGAAGATATTTCTCTTCTGCTGATGAGAAAACTGAATGAAAAATTCAACGGTAATCTCGATCTTACCATTGAAATCTTCACAGACAAGTACTCCAGGAAATTTTTGCATGAGCTGATTTCCGGTCAGATGGATATGGACAGACTTGATTATCTGCGAAGAGATAGTTTTTTTACCGGCGTAATTGAAGGATCAGTTGGATCAGACAGGATAATAAGAATGCTGAATGTTGTTGACGATAGTCTGGTTGTAGATGAAAAGGGGATCTATTCACTTGAAAAATTTCTTATTGCCCGCCGGCTCATGTACTGGCAGGTTTATATGCATAAAACGGTCCTTTCTGCCGAAAGTCTCCTGGTGAAAATACTAAAAAGAGCAAAAGAAATTGCCAATGAAGGGAATGACTTATATACAACCCCTGCACTCAGGTTTTTTCTATACAATAATATCACTCATTCCGATTTAACAGATGATGGAAAATTTACTCCGGGACTGATTGCCGCAAATTTTACAAGACTCGATGATTCGGATATAATGGTCTGTGCCAAATACTGGACTGACCATTCCGATAAGGTACTTTCAGATTTGTCCGGCAGATTGTTACGGAGGGATCTTTTCGCCGTCGAACTGCAGAATGACCCTTTCCCTTTGAAAAGAGTACGCGACCTTAGCGACAAGGCAAAGAATATACTGAATCTGATTTCTGGTTTGGAAGAGTATTATGTTTTTACAGATAGCATTTCAAACCTGACTTATACACCTGATGCTCCTGTTGTTAAAATACTGCTTAAAAGTGGGAAAACTGCTGACATATCAAATGTTTCAGATATGTTTGACCACCGGTTCCTCTCAGCGAGAATAACTAAATACTTCCTGTGTTATCCAAAAGAATGTCGATAATAAAATATTACTGTTATGGAATTTACTGCAGAAACAATTGCCGGGTTTTTGAAAGGTGAGATAGAGGGCAATCCCGATATTAAAGTCAATACAATAGCTAAAATAGAAGAGGGGCAAAGTGGCGCTTTGTCGTTTCTTGCCAATCCTAAATACGAGCATTATCTATATGAGACAAAATCATCTATTGTTCTTGTTAATAAAAGTTTTGTTCCTTCTGCCAGGGTTGCCGCCACACTCATTAAGGTAGAAAATGCTTATGAGGCATTTGCATCTCTTCTCCGGATGGTGGATCAGTCCAGACCACGAAAGAAAGGAATACATGACACCGCAATTATTGAAACAAGTGCAAAAATCGGATCCGACGTGTTCATAGGGCCTTATGCCTACATAGGTGAGAATTGCATTATTGGCGATGGGTGTTCAATCTATCCTCATGTTTATATCGGAGACAAAACTATAATTGGGAATAATTGTATTTTAAACCCGGGGGTGAAGATCTATCACGAATGTCTTGTAGGTGAGGGTTGTATCATACATGCCGGGTCGGTGATCGGTAGTGACGGATTCGGATTTGCTCCACAGTCCGACAGTGAATTTATGAAAATCCCCCAGTTAGGAAATGTTGTTCTGGAGGATCATGTTGAGATAGGCGCTAATGTTACAATTGACCGCGCTACTATGGGCTCGACAATAATCCGTAGAGGTGTTAAACTCGATAATCTTATCCAGATAGGTCATAATGTGGAGGTGGGCGAGAATTCAGTAATGGCTGCTCAGACAGGAATATCAGGATCAACAAAAGTCGGAAGGAATTGTATGTTTGGGGGACAGGTTGGCCTTTCCGGTCATATAAAAATTGCAAATGGTACAAAAATAGGAGCACAGAGTGGAATTCTAGGTGATGTTAAAAAGGAAAACACGGTTATCATTGGTTCCCCGGCAATAGAACTGAAACAGTTTCTCAGATCTTCAGTTATTTTTAAAAAATTACCGGAAATGAAAGTAAAGATTGATTCACTGGAAAAAGAGATAGAGTCTCTGAAAAAGAAGTAGTTTTGTTTTGCATTCGTGAATGAATCGGTTGTAAAAAATTCAGTTAAAGAACAATTTTCTGGATTGTTCGAAATATTTTTATTTTTTTTGTACCCTGATTTTAATTTAATAATTAACACTGATGAGTGAAAAACAAAGGACTCTCGCAAAAGAGATAAGCCTTACCGGATATGGGCTGCATACAGGGAATTGTGTAACAATTACATTTAAACCAGCTCCGGTAAATCATGGATACAAATTCTGCAGAGTGGACCTTCCGGGAAAACCTTTAATTGATGCTCTTGCTGAACACGTTACAGATACTTCCAGAGGAACGACTCTTGTTCAAAACAATGCCTCCGTGGCAACTATTGAACATGTTCTGGCCGCATTTCATGGACTGAGGGTCGATAATGCCCTCATAGAGTTAAACGGACCCGAGGCCCCGATAATGGGTGGCTCTGCCTGGATGTTTGTTGAAGCAATTAAGGAAGCAGGTATTATCGATCAGAAAGAAGATAGAAATTACTTCGTTATAAAACAGAAGATTACCTTCTCAGACGAAGAACACGGTGTGGATCTTATTGTTTATCCCGACGATCATTTCAGCGTGAATGTTCTTATTGATTATAACTCCAAAATCCTGGGTAATCAGTATTCTATCCTTGATTCAATTGATGACTTTGAAGAGAAGATTTGCAAAAGCCGCACATTTGTGTTTTTTCATGAACTGGAGTCCCTCTATAATAAGGGACTTATAAAAGGAGGTGATCTGGATAACGCGATTGTAATCCTTGAAAAGGAAGTTAAACAGTCTGAAATTGACCGGATCGCTAAACTTTTTAACCGCCCGGGGATAAATACACATAAAGCAGGTATACTTAATAATACCGAATTACGATACCCGAATGAACCGGCCCGGCATAAACTACTTGATATTATGGGAGATATTGCCCTGGTTGGTCACCCGATTAAAGGTAAAATTGTTGCTACCCGTCCGGGGCATTATGCCAATACAAGGCTCGCTAAGATCATCCGGCAGGAGATGAAAAAAGCGCTCTCAAAACGTGATATTCCTGTTTATGACGCTACGCAACCTCCGGTTTTTACGATTGAAGACATTAAAAAAAGACTGCCTCACAGATTCCCTTTTTTAATGGTTGATAAAATAATTGCTCTTGATGAATCCTCAATTGTAGGGATCAAGAATGTTACATTTAATGAATCATTCTTTCAGGGTCATTTCCCAGATGAACCAATAATGCCAGGAGTACTTCTGGTTGAAGCCCTGGCTCAAACCGGGGGATTGCTTGTACTCAGTTCGGTTGAAGAACCAGAAAAGTATTCAACTTATTTTCTTAAAATCGACAAACTTAAGTTTAAACACAAAGTAGTTCCTGGAGATACTGTCATACTTAAAATGGAATTTGCTGATGTAATGCGACGCGGGATAGCCACGATGTTTGGTCAGGCATTTGTAGGAAACATACTTGTTTTAGAAGGAGAAATGACTGCACAAGTAGTAAAAAACAAATAAAAATTTTAATGATCTCAAAATTAGCTTTTATACATCCTGAAGCAAAAATCGGCAAAGATGTTATTGTTGAACCATTTGCATATATAGCAGGCAATGTTATTATAGGCGAAGGAACATGGATTGGCCCCCATACTACGATAATGGATGGCTCCAGAATCGGGAAGAATTGCAGAATATTCCCGTCTGCAGTTGTGGCGGGATTTCCTCAGGATCTTAAGTTCCGTGGAGAGGAAACAACTGCTGAAATTGGTGACAACACTACTGTGAGGGAGTGTGCTACAATTAACCGGGGCACTGCTGCCGTTGGAAAGACCGTGATCGGAAAGAATTGCCTCTTGATGGCCTATGCTCATGTCGGTCACGACTGTGCAATACAAAACAATGTTATAATAGGTAATTCCACCGCGCTGGCCGGTGAAGTTGATATTGACGATTGGGCTATTCTCAGTGCAGGAACAATGGTTCACCAATTCAGTCATATAGGAGCTCATGTAATGGTAGGTGGCGGTGCAAAGGTCCGTATAGATGTTCCGCCCTTTATAAAAGCTGACCGCGACCCCCTCTCATTCCTCGGATTAAATTCTGTCGGATTAACCCGAAGAGGATTTGGTAAGGAGAGGATTGATGAGATTCATGAAATATACCGGGCTATTTATCAGAAAGGGATGAATATTTCGCAGGCTATGGAATATGTTGAGACTGAATTCAAACCCTCAGAGGATAGAAATTATATTTTGGAATTTATCAGAAAATCTGAAAGAGGAATTATCAGGGCCAGATAATACTTTAATCTTTTTATTATTTCCATCCCTGTGCCGGTATCTCAACTTCTGAACCATCATCCCCTACAATATAATTGCCGGAACCCGATGAGGTCATGTGACCAATCACTTTTACAGACTCTATCATCTTGATCTTCCCGGCCTGCCCAAGAGGAATCGTAAAAAGAAGTTCAAAGTCTTCACCTCCGTTTAGAGCAGGAGTCATTGGATCTATATTGAATTCTTCCGCCAGTCTCGAAGTTTCGTAATCTATTGGCACCTTACTGTAGAAGATCCTGCAACAGGTATCTGATAATCTGCAGATCTGAAGCAGGTCGGAAGCCAATCCGTCGGTCACATCGATCATGGAAGTGGGTGTGATTTCTTCTTTCCTGAGTTCAGTCAAAGTCGAAACCGGAAATTCAGGTTTAAGCTGCTTTCCTATAACATATTCAAATCCTGCAAGATCGGGTTGAGTCACTTTCTCTCTGACAAAGAGCTTTCTTTCCCTTTCCAAAAGCTGAAGGCCCATAAAGGAAGCGCCGAAATCGCCGGTAACACAAATCAGATCATTTGCCCTGGCTCCATCCCTTTTAACAAGTTTGTTTTTTTCAACTGTACCAACAGAAGTGACTCCGATAGTCATACCAGTAAGCGAACTTGTGATATCTCCTCCAACCAGATCGACATGGTATTTTTTACATGCGAGTGAAATTCCTTCATAAAAATCCTCAACCTGTTCAAGATTGAATTTTGAACTGATGCCGAGAGCAATCATAACTTGTCCCGGCGTTCCATTCATAGCATATATATCAGAAATTCCCCTGATAACAGCCTTGTATCCAAGATGTTTAAGAGGAGTATAAATCAGATTGAAATGAATGCCTTCCAGAAGAAGATCGGTTGAAACCAGAGTTAAATTCTTTCCTGAATCAATAATAGCAGAATCATCACCAATCCCTTTAATGGTGGTCTTATTCCCGGTTTTTACATTTTCGGCAATATGGCTGATCAGACCAAATTTCCCAATTTCTTCAATAGATTTTATTTTGTTTTCAGATTTTTTCATTCGGGTATCTTCTTCCTTTTATTTTTTTACAATGTCCCTGCCAAAAGGCGACAACGCAATTGCAGTAAGTTTAAAATGCTGTAAACCAAACGGAATACCAATTATTGTTACACATAGAAGCGCTCCGAATATAGCGTGAGTGATTGCTATCCAAATACCGCCGAAAATCAGCCAGATAATATTCATTAGAATATATAAACAACCGGAAGCTCTGGTTTGTACACGAGTATCACGTCCGAATGGCCACAATGAAAGTGAAGCCATTTTCAGTGTCTGTATACCAAAAGGAATACCGATGATGGTTATCATAAGCACAATACTTCCAATTAAGTACTCAATCGAAATGATTAAGCCTCCAAATATCAGCCAGATAAGATTTCCCAAAAAATTCATAAACAATTAATTAATAATTCAATCAAGAATTACAGTTTTATCTTTTGGATATTTAACAGAATAAGTTAATACTATCTGCCTGGTTTCCTGTGGTTTTATATCAAGATCCCACTTTATTTCACCAGTTTGCTTATTCATCTTCCCACCCGACAATTCAATAGTGTCAATGCTGATACTGCTATTTGATGAAACCGGAACCTGATCGTTCAGAGTAATTTTAATGGGGTTTGATTTATTATTCCTAATAGTAAGTAAAAATGAATAGGTATCGGTTCTGTTCGATCCAATCACTTTCCTGCTGGTGAAATCTTTTCGTTTCTCCCTTTTTACCAGAATACTGTTATCTGTTCCCAGTGAGATAGTAAGGGTATCGGTTAACTGGTTTACATTAAGTGTCGATTTTCCAACGAACGAATTTTCAAAATACAGAGTAGCCTCCCCACTCTGGAGACTTAATTTTGCCCAATCAGTAATATTTGCGGTGAGATAAGCCAGTGGTGATAGCTTCGGCAGAGTAACATACTTATAATCAGCAGGAGCAGTAAGCCGCTGGATTTCTACAGTCTGAAGCTTTCCATCCGAAGGAATAGTGTAGGGAACAGCAATGTCGAATGTGATCGTTGTCTCTCCAACCTGCTTTTGAACCAATACCGGGGCGGCTTCCAACGCCTTTTCCTCCATTTTCTTGTCATTGGCTGCTATTTCCATCATTGCAGGAGCCTCACTTCGGCTCATGCTTATACCAGCAGCCTTTCCTTGGATCATTCTTGCTACAGGATAATAAAAATCAACAAACCATGGATTCAGAATAGGAATATCACCTGCTACCCATGGAGTGGCATTTGAGAAACTCAGTTTAATATCTTTCCATTCGACTCCTGAATTCTGAAATACATTTGCCTTATAAAATATTGCCACAGGATTTTTTATATCATCAACCCTTATATCATAAGAGGGATACCAGCCTGCATTTGCAACCACATAACTGAAAGTAAGTTTCCCGGAAACCTGTTTTTCCGATGCAACAGAAACCAGAATTTCACCAGAAGGAAGTTGCTGTCTGCCAAGCTTATGGGCTACCTGTTGCTGAAGAGCGAGAATCTGTTTGTTGAAATCTTTTATTAACCTTTCTTTTTTCAATGTTGTCATTGTGACCTGATCCATATTATTGGTATACAGATCCATGACATTTTTGAATTGCTCAAGAGAGAATGTTGTTTCCTTAACAAGAATGGCCTTGTTCGCAGTAAGAAAAGCCTCTTTTTGCTTAAGGATACTTATAGCTGCATTCTCATCTTCGATTTTTAGCTGTAGTGTTTCAATCTGACTCCTGATGCTTTTAACTTCAGGGGAGTCTTCGAGATTCTGAAGGTAGTTATTCTGTTGATTTACAGAAAGGATTGTAAAATCTCCATATCCTTTTACCTGAATGCTCTGAACATCAATATATGGAGAGAGTCCTGATAATTTGAGAACACTTTTTCCCGGCATGATTGTTACAGTTGTTTCATGATCAACCTGGGCCCTGTCGGGGAAAACTGTAACATGCTTTATTTCAGCTTTTATCTCCTTCTCTGCCTGCGCCGAAAGATTTAGAAAAGCATAAATACAGAATGCTGAAGCGATTACAACTCTTTTCATAAATTTAATTTAAAATTAGTTTTTTAAAGTTAAGATTTTTTTACAACAAGTTATGCTCTTGGGTTTTTGTGTCTTTGTGCCATCATACCTTAATAAATGTTAAATATCGCTTTTCCTTAGTGAGATTGGTTAAATAACCTACCTTTGGCAAAATAAAAAAATTCAAAATGAAGGCACTAAGAATTGGGAATCTTGCAATAGCAGTACCAATTATTCAGGGTGGGATGGGAGTGGGAATTTCTCTTTCAGGACTCGCTTCCGCAGTTGCAAATGAAGGTGGCGTGGGAGTTATATCGAGTGCCGGACTCGGACTTTTGTACAAAGATTTTTCTTCTGATTTTCTTGAAGCAAGTATATACGGACTTAAAGAAGAGATACGCAAAACACGCGAAAAAACTATTGGTATAATCGGTGTCAATGTCATGGTTGCCATGACTAATTTCACGGATATGATAAAAACAGCTATCTCAGAAAAGGTTGATCTTATTACCGCTGGAGCAGGGCTTCCTCTTGATCTGCCCTCTTTTTTAAAGAAGGATAGTACTACAAAACTTATCCCGATTGTCTCATCAGCAAGGGCAACAAAAATTATATGTGAAAAGTGGAAAACTAACTATAATTATCTACCCGATGCAGTTATTGTAGAAGGACCAAAGGCAGGAGGCCATCTGGGCTTTAAAGAAGAGCAGATATTCGATAATAATTATTCTCTTGAAAAGCTCGTGCCGGAAATCGTAAGTGAATTGAAAATATTTGAAGATAAATACGATCAAAAAATTCCACTTATAGCTGCCGGGGGCATTTATACCGGTGAAGATATACACAAAATTCTCGATCTGGGGGCTTCAGGAGTTCAAATGGGCACCCGTTTTGTCACTACCAACGAATGCGATGCCTCAGCAGCATTCAAACAAGCTTATATTGACGCTGTAAGTTCTGATATTGAAATAATAAGGAGTCCGGTTGGTATGCCGGGACGTGCAATTCTGAGCAACTTTATCACTAAAGTCAGAGAAGGTAAAAAACAGCCTAAGAAATGTCCTTTTAAATGCATTAAGACCTGTGATATTTCAAAAAGCCCTTACTGTATAATTATTGCACTTATTAATGCACTGAAAGGTAACTTTGAAAATGGATACGCGTTTGCCGGAGCAAATGCTTTCAGGGCAACTAAAATTTCTTCTGTGAAAGAAATATTTCAATCCATATTAAAGGAATATAAGGAAAGCAAATAACCATTGCGTAACTTCCTCTCTTAGTCTGATACTACAGACGACTCACGACTCACTTGAGATGTCTCAGAATCTCTTCATCTCATAATCTGTGCAGATTTACCGTAGAATTCTTCTTCTAATCCTATTTTTTTATATTTTTGTATGTTTATTTAGATTAAATACAATTAACGGAATAGTTATTGATAGCTGTTTTTTACCCCCAAACCCCCAAGGGGGCTTAATTGTGATTTTTTCGCTCCCCTTGGGGCCGGGGTAAACGAAAAAAATCAACTGATAGAATAAATGGAAGTGGGTTTTTTTGTTAACATGTTAATGACTCGATAATTATTAAGATGGAAAAAGATCAGGATAAAATATTAAGTGATGTAACTACAGGCGAATATAAATATGGATTCTATTCCGATATCGAAATGGACAGGATCCCGAAAGGTCTGAGTGAGGAAGTGGTAAGAATTATTTCTGCTAAGAAGAATGAACCGCAGTGGTTACTCGATTTCAGATTGAAATCTTATCGCCATTGGCTGACAATGAAAATGCCAACATGGCCAAATCTTAAGATAGCGCCGATTAATTATCAGGAAATTATTTTTTATGCTGCTCCGAAAGAAAGAAAGAATACTGGAAGTATTGACGATATTGACCCCGAACTAAAAAGAACATTTGACAAGCTGGGGATCCCTTTACAAGAGCAAAAGCATCTTGCGGGGGTAGCTGTTGATGCAGTTATTGACAGTGTCTCGGTCAAAACGACTTTCAAGGAAACACTGGCTGAAATGGGAATAATCTTCTGTTCATTCAGTGATGCCGTAAAAGAGTATCCCGACCTTGTAAAAAGATATATGGGTTCGGTAGTTCCTTATACAGATAATTTTTTTGCAACACTTAACTCAGCAGTGTTCAGCGATGGTTCATTCTGTTATATTCCTAAAGGGATAAGGTGTCCTATGGAACTTTCAACATATTTCAGGATCAACTCGGCAAATACCGGTCAGTTTGAGCGAACACTTTTAATTGCAGATGAAGAAAGCTATGTTAGCTATCTTGAAGGATGTACTGCTCCATCAAGGGACGAAAATCAGCTCCATGCAGCCATCGTAGAAATAGTCGCTGAAAAAAATGCCGAGGTGAAATACTCCACAGTTCAGAATTGGTATCCTGGCGATAAGGAAGGAAGAGGCGGAGTTTTCAATTTCGTAACTAAACGGGGAATGTGCAAAGGAGAAAGTTCAAAAATTTCCTGGACCCAGATAGAAACCGGATCGGCAATAACCTGGAAATATCCTTCATGTATTTTACGGGGAGATAATTCCACAGGTGAGTTTTATTCGGTTGCTGTTACAAACAATTACCAACAGGCTGACACCGGGACTAAAATGACTCATATAGGTAAAAATACAAAGAGCACAATTGTCTCAAAAGGGATCTCTGCCGGTCATGGTCAGAACAGCTACAGGGGACTTGTTAAGGTTTTAAAAAATGCATCAAACGCGAGAAATTATTCGCAATGCGATTCCCTGTTACTTGGAGATAAATGCGGAGCTCATACCTTTCCTTACCTGGAGGTAGATAATTCAACCGCTATTGTTGAGCACGAAGCAACAACTTCCAAAATTGGTGAGGATCAGATTTTTTATTGCAATCAGAGGGGTATTTCAACTGAAGATGCAATAGGACTTATTGTTAATGGATATGCCCGGGAGGTAATTAATAAACTGCCAATGGAATTTGCTGTTGAAGCCCAAAAGCTTCTCCAGATAAGCCTTGAAGGCAGCGTAGGTTAGAATAAATTTTTTTACAAGTATATTATTATGTTGATTATTAATAATTTAAAAGCCTCAATCGGAGGTAAGAGTATTTTAAAAGGAATAAGTCTTGATGTTAAACCAGGTGAGATCCATGCAATAATGGGACCCAACGGATCAGGAAAGAGCACTCTTGCAGCAGTTCTGGCCGGCAGGGAATTTGTGGAGATAACCGAAGGAACAGTTACATATTTAGGAAAAAATCTTCTGGAAATGGCGCCGGAAGACAGAGCAAAAGAAGGAATATTCCTGGGATTTCAGTATCCCATTGAAATTCCAGGGGTGAGTATGGTAAACTTCATGAAAACTGCTGTTAATGAACATCGTAAGCATAAAGGTCTTGATCCTCTGTCAGCATCTGATTTTCTTAAAATGATGCGAGATAAGAAAGAACTTGTGGAGATCGATTCAAAACTTGCTAACAGGTCTGTAAATGAGGGATATTCCGGTGGTGAAAAGAAGAAAAATGAGATTTTTCAAATGGCAATGCTGGAGCCAAAACTTGCTATCCTTGATGAAACAGATTCCGGACTCGATATAGATGCTTTGCGTATTGTCGCTAATGGAGTAAACAAACTTAAACGCCCTGATAATTCTTTCATTGTAATAACTCATTATCAGAGGCTTCTCGATTATATAGTACCGGATGTGGTTCATGTTCTTTATGATGGAAGGATTGTAAAAACTGCAGGTAAAGAACTTGCCCTTGAACTGGAAGAAAAAGGATACGACTGGATCAAAAAAGAGATTGAAAATAATGCAGCATCATGAACGGAAAATCTGAAATAACAGAAAAATATCTCGGACTTTATAAAGATAATATTGATAAGATTTCCAGTATATCCGCTCCCTTTATTAATACTTTCCGGGCTTCCTCATTTGAAAAATTCAGTGAATTGGGAATCCCTTCAAAGAAGAATGAAGCCTATAAATACACCAATCTCGACATCTTTTTTAACCACGATTACGAGAACTATTTCATGCCTGTCCCTTCTGATTTTATCAAGGCGGAGAAGTTTCGTTGTGAGGTAACTGATCTTGATACTTATGGGGTAGTCTTATTGAATGGATTTTATCCTACATTAAACGAGAAACTCCGTCAATTGCCAGGCGGTGTATGGATTGGTAGTCTCAACGAAGCTGCAATAAAATTTCCAGACAAGTTTGAACAGCATTTTGGAAAGTATGCAAAGAGTGAAACCGACGGTTTGATACATCTTAATACCGCAATGGCTTCGGATGGTGTCTTTATTTATATCCCCGAAGGGGTGACTCTGACCAAACCTGTTCAGGTTGTAAACCTGGTTCAATCTGACGACGATATGTTCAATCAGCACAGAAATCTTATAATAGCAGAAAAAAATTCGAATTTCTCTATAATAATCTGCGACCACACACTTTCACCGCAGAAATTTCTAACAAATGCCGTGACAGAAGTATTTGTGGGTGAAAATGCTCATTTCGATATAATAAGAGTACAGAATGAACATAATAATGCATGTAAAATAACCAATACATTTATTCATCAGGAGAAGAACAGTGTCACCTCTTCAAATAATATTACCCTTCATGGTGGTCTTATACGAAACAGTACCTATCATTACCTGGGAGGTGAAGGTGCAGAGAGCTATTCGTACGGTTTGTTCCTGGGTGATAAATGGCAGCATATCGATAATTTTGTGAATGTAGATCATGCTTTTCCTCATTGCACAAGTAACCAGTTGTTTAAGGGAGTTCTTGATGATATGTCGACAGGAGCTTTTAATGGACGTATTTTCGTCCGCCCGGATGCTCAGGGTACTCTTGCTTACCAGAGGAATAACAACATCCTTCTTACTGATGATGCAAAAATGGATACTAAACCGCAACTCGAGATATATGCTGATGATGTAAAATGCAGTCATGGTGCAACTATCGGTCAGCTTAACGATGATGCTCTGTTTTATTTGCAGTCGCGAGGGATAAATAAACGTGAGGCCAGGCTTATGCTTATGTTCGGATTCGCTCATGAAGTTATACAAAATATTAAGATTGAACCACTTCGTGAGAGGATGGACAACCTTGTTATGCAAAGGCTGAAAGGAGAACTTTCGAGATGTGCAAGTTGTATGGTAAAATGCGGATAAACTGATAATCTTATGAAAGAAATAAATGAAATAAGAGCAGATTTTCCAATCCTCAGCCGGAAGGTTTATGGTAAACCACTTGTTTATTTTGATAATGGGGCTACCACTCAGAAACCAAACTGTGTACTTGATGCTGTAGATGAGGTATATAAGTCGTACAATGGCAATATTCACAGGGGTGTGCACTTTTTAAGCGACATGTCTTCTGAGGCTTACGAGAATGCACGAGAAAAGGTCAGGGCTTTCATAAACGCAGACAAAAGAGAAGAAGTAGTATTTACTTCAGGGACTACAGGTTCAATAAATGGAATTGCATTCTCCTTCGGTGAACGATATATTAAGGCCGGTGATGAGATAATCCTAAGTCGTCTTGAGCACCATGCTAATATCGTACCCTGGCAGATGATGTGCGAGAGGAGAGGCGCTGTATTACGTATAATCCCTATAAACGACAATGGCGAAGTAATGCTTGATGAATACTACAAACTCCTGTCATCCAGGACCAGACTGGTATCTGTCACTCAGGCATCCAATGCCCTTGGAACAATTCTCCCGCTAAAAGAGATAATAACAGCCGCTCATTCAATAAATATTCCGGTACTTATCGATGGCGCCCAGGGAATTCAACATGGAATTGTTGATCTGAAAGAAATGGACTGTGATTTTTATGTTTTCTCAGGGCATAAGATTTATGGCCCGGCGGGAATTGGTGTGTTATATGGCAAAGAGAAATGGCTCTCAGAAATGCCTCCATTTCAGGGCGGTGGCGATATGGTGGATAAAGTTACTTTTGAAAAAACTACATATAACGAACTCCCTTTTAAATTTGAAGCAGGCACAATGAACTATCCAGCTGCGATAGGACTGGCCAGCGCACTCGATTATGTTTCAGTTATCGGCAGGGAGGACATTGCAATAAGGGAGAAAGAACTTCTTATTTATGCAACCGGAAGATTATCAACAATAAAAGGATTAGAAATATACGGGAATTCCGAAAAGAAGATTTCTACTATTTCGTTTCATATTAAAGATATACACCAGTATGACACAGGTATGATTCTGGATAAAATGGGAATTGCTGTCAGAACCGGAACTCATTGTGCGCAACCGGTAATGGATCGTTTTGGAATTGATGGAACAGTGCGGGCTTCCCTCTGTTTCTATAATACAAAAGAGGAAATTGACACTCTTGCTGATGGGATTGAAAAAGTGAAAAGCATGTTTGCCTAAATAAATAATATGACAATTAAAGAAGTACAGGATAATATTATTGAGGAGTTTTCTTTATTCGACGACTGGATGGATAAGTACAACCTGCTGATCGATCTGGGGAAGGATTTGCCTGTTATCGATCCGAAGTACAAAGTAAAAGATTTTCTTATTGAGGGATGTCAGTCAAAGGTTTGGCTCCATCCGGTTTATGATGGCAAACTGATATCATTTACCGCCGATAGCGATGCCATAATAACAAGAGGAATTGTAGCTCTTCTGATTAAAGTAATGACAAACCGGACTCCGGATGAAATAATAGCTACCGATCTGTACTTTATAGATAAAATTGGACTCAGGCAAAACCTCTCTCCGACCCGTTCCAATGGATTGCTTTCAATGGTACGTCAGATGAAGCTTTACGCGATGGCATTTAATGCAAAAAATAAGTAAATTTACATTATGGATCCGAATGAGCAATTGGAAATTGAAACCAGGATTGGAGAAATTCTAAAGGGTATTTATGATCCGGAAATGCCAGTGAATATTTATGATCTGGGATTAATCTATGATATCAATGTCGATGATGAGCATATTGCACACATAACTATGACACTGACTGCGCCGAATTGCCCAATGGCAGAGGAGTTGCTTGAGGAGGTAAAATATAAGGTGGGTGGTACAAAAGGAGTGAAAGATTGTGATCTTAAACTCACATTCAATCCGCCATGGGACAGGAGTATGCTCAGCGATGAAGCTAAACTTGAACTTGGATTTCTCTAAACTCATTTTATATGACTACTTTAGTTGATAAATCCTCTTCCACGCTAATAAAAGAATATGCCGCAGAAATTGGCTTTGATCTCTGTGGCATCGCCCGGGCAAGATCGCTCGATGAGCATAGAGATATCTTAACAAAATGGGCTTATACAGGTATGAATGGCGATATGACCTACCTGGGTCAGAATATTGAAAAAAGACTTGACCCCCGGATTCTTTTTCCCGGTGCAAAATCAATTATAGTTACGGGGTTAAATTATTATACCGAGAAAAAACAGGGAGGCAATGGTATCCCTATGATTTCCCGATATGCTTATGGAGCTAATTATCACGATGTTATCAGAGAAAAGCTCAATAAGATCCGTGACTTTATAAAAAGCATTCATCCTGAGGCTGTAGGAAGATCTTATGTTGATTCCGCACCACTTCTCGAAAAAGCCTGGGGCAGGGAAGCAGGTTTGGGATGGCCTGGTAAGCATTCAATATTGATAAACAGGAAAATAGGCTCATTTTTCTTTCTGGGAGTCATCGTTATTAATATTGACTTTGATTATGATCAGCCTGCAGAGGAGGATAGTTGTGGAACCTGTACGTTATGTATCGATTCATGTCCTACCGGAGCTATCAACAATAACAGAACAATTAATACCCGAAAGTGCTTAGCTTATCTTACTATTGAATCCAAAGCTCCGATTCCGGTTGATCTGGCTGTAAAATCGGAAGGGAGAGTTTTTGGTTGTGATAAATGTCAGGAAGTATGTCCATGGAATAAAAGTTCAAAACCTCATAAAACTCCTGAATTTGAACTCCCGGCGGAAGTCGGGCTCATGACAGCTGAAAACTGGAAAAACCTTTCAAGGAAAGATTATAAGAAACTTTTTGAGGAATCTGTGATCGGGAGAAGAACCTATTGCAGATTTATGGATAATATTGAAGCTGCCTCAGTATAGGGCCGGGGTGATTGTGAGAGTAATAAAAAAGGACTGAATTGCTCAGTCCTTCTTAATCCTAATCTACCTAACTACTTATCTGAAAAATAATCCTATCTGCTATAATCCTTTAACATCAGCATTAATTTCTGACGTGTAAAAAAGATTCTGCTTTTGACTGTTCCTATTTTTAGTCCAAGCTCATCAGCAATCTCCTTATATTTAAAGCCTTCTAAATGCATCCTGAATGGGATCCTGAATTCATTACTTAAGGAATTTATTGCATTTTCGATTTCACCTTCTGCATATTTCGACTCGGGCGAAATGAAGCCTTTGTCGTGTGGCTGATTTATATAATAGAGATCCTGTGTCCCATCAATAATTGTATTCTCCTTAACATTACGCCTGTAGTTATTAATGAAAGTATTTTTCATTATTGTAAATACCCAGGCTTTGAGATTGGTGTAATCGACGAATTTATCTTTATAAGTTATAGCTTTAAGATAAGTATCCTGTACCAGATCCAGAGCGCTGTCACGATCGGAGGTGAGGCTCATCGCAAATCTTTGAAGATTTGTCTTCATTTCTATCAGGCTATTATTAAAGTCATACTGTGTCATAACGCTTCGGTTTTTATTGTTGAAACAAATTTATACAGATAAATAAAGATATGCAAATCTTAATATCTTAAAATCGTAATATTCTATCTGGTTTATAAATAAAGAGCATTTGTATAATATTGATATTCAGTTAAATATAATCGAAATGCTTATCCTGTTCTAAATGTTATATAAATTAAAATATTAAGATATTCGTTACTTTTTACTAATTAGGTTTGATGACATAAACAATTATTATTAATTAAAAACTGATCTGACACAAATTTAAATATTAATAAAAGAGGTGGGATTAAGAAGGGATTAAGGTTTGATTAAGGATAAATTAAAATTCAGTATTGAGCATATATGGATTATTTGATCAACTTTAGTATTTTTAAAAAAAATTGAGTATGGAGTTCAATATTAAGCTGAGCAACGGACAGATATTAAATGGGATGGTTCAGAGCCCGGGCGAAAATACAAAAGCAGTAATAATCCTGGTTCATGGTCTTGGAGAACATGTTCAACGATATTTATACTGGGCAGAATTATTTAAAAAAGAGGGCATTGGTTTTCTCGGCGTAGATCTTCCCGGACATGGCCGATCACAAGGAAGGCGAGGTAATATAAAAAGTTACGCTCTTGTTGGAGAGATGATTGATATCCTGTTAAAAAGCTGCAATCAGACTTTCCCGGGATGCCCTGTTTATATCTATGGTCATAGTCTGGGCGGTGGCATAGTCCTCGACTATCTCTTACGGAGAAAGCCAAAGGTGGAAGGAGCAATAGTCACCTCTCCATGGCTTCGACTCTCTTTTGAAACTCCGAAGATCAAAATAATGATGGCTTCTGTAATGAAATACGTGCTTCCGGGACTTATCCAGTCTTCGGGATTAAATGTAAATCATATATCTCACGATAAGACTATTGTAGATAATTACAAAAAAGATCCTCTTGTTCATGGAAAAATTTCAGTCAGCCTTTTTGCAGGTGCAATGAACGCTGCAAAGTATTCTCTTACTCATGCTTCCGAACTAAAAGTTCCAACACTTATTATACATGGGAGTGATGATATGATTACTTCCCCTGAGGGTAGCCGGGAATTTGCAGGAAAAACAAACATGGTTGACTTTAAAATCTGGGATGGAGCTTATCATGAGTTACATAATGAACAATTCAGGGACGAAGTATTTAAATATATATTGAACTGGATAAACAGGAAGCAGACCTGATTTGTTAAAGCTTTAAGAGACATGGAACTAAGAACCACATTTACTATTGAACCATCACCGGTTAAAATCACCTATAGCGATCAGGTCATGTTCATAGGCTCATGTTTTGCCTCCTCTATCGGATCTCAAATGGAGATAGGTCGTATGCCGGTAATGATTAATCCTGCCGGAGCAGTATTCAATCCGGCCTCAGTTTGCAATACTCTGGATACTATAACAAAAGAAAGAGAATTTTTCATTGATGATCTTCATCTTTATGATGGTACATGGCTTAGTTTCTATCACTACACTGATTTTTCATCTGACGATCCGGTAGTAATACTTGAAAAGATTAACAGAAGGTCTAAAGAGGCATTTGACTTTTTAAAACAGACCCGATTTTTATTTATTACACTTGGAACAGCAAGGGTTTATAAATTGAAGAAATCAGGACTGATTGTCTCAAACTGCCATAAAATACCCTCTGAACAATTTGAAACTAAAATGCTGACAGTACAAGAAATAGTGACTTTATGGACAGCACAGCTTGACAAACTTCATTCACTCTTTCCTCAATTACAGGTAGTTTTTACAATAAGTCCGGTCCGACACTGGAAAGATGGGGCTCATGGCAATCAGGTCAGTAAATCGGTACTTTTTGTAGCGGTTGAAGAGTTGTTGAAACATA
>JANYIW010000193.1 GCA_025358645.1 Bacteroidales bacterium | reverse complement strand
CAAAAACTTTGCGAGTCAGGTTTGATTCTCTCCACTTCTCGACCAGGGAAAACATTTTTCTCTTCTTATCCATAATCTTTTGGTCGCGAAGATATCTCAGCCTATGCGGAGTTTAAAGATGGGTTTGGTAGGGTGGATACCAACACGCGGTCATAAAATATTGGGATTTAAGTGGTTTGCCAAGCGAATCGCTCGCTGGCAAGGTTCTTATCGGTGGATAAGTTCAGGATCACGAACTCCCCAACATTTCATACCGCCACCGTTAGCGGTCATTGCATAGAATCACACCGACTGACTATTAATCAACTGACAAAAAAGGTGAGTATCTTTGTATAATTTAAAGATTAAAACTATGAAAAAGAAAATTCTATTTATTGTAAGCCTACTTTTTGGACTAATGTTCATCAACGCGGGACTAAATAAATTTTTTAATTACATGCCCATGCCCAAGGACATGCCAGAAAACATGATGAAAGTAATGACAGCATTTATGCTGATAGGCTGGCTGATGCCACTTATTGCGGTTGCCGAAATTGTCGGTGGAGTACTATTCATTACTAATAAATTTAGAGCACTTGGGGCAATAATTATTTTTCCAATTCTTATAGGAATACTTTTAACTCATATAATAATTGCACCATCAGGACTGCCTTTAGCGCTCATACTGCTGGGTATAGAAATATGGGTAATTATAGAGAATCGAGAAAAATACTTACCGATGGTAAAATAAAGAAATAAAGTAGCTCAACCAGACATTTTCACAATTGATTAAAAGTTCCACTCCACAAACAAAAACGCCTACTCCACTAGCAGCGGGTTTTGCGAAAAAAATCAGGAAAGATTTCGTATGCTTACAAAGTTTCTTCGGATAATTGTAAAATTAGACATTATGACCTTTTTAAATGGGAAGATTTAAAATTGTCGAAGAAGAGTTTATAAAAATTGTAAACGACAACATGAATAAGACAAATAAAAACATGAATCAGCGATGAATAATCCACGGAAATGAATCTTAACATATTCTGGTTTCGGAGAGACTTACGGCTCGGGGATAACAAAGCCCTGAATCATGCTTTTGAGGAAGGGTTACCCGTTCTTCCGGTATTTATATTTGATACTGCTATTATTGACGAACTTCCGGCAAATGATCCCAGGATCAGCTTTATCTATTCAACCCTCGTAAATATAAACAATGACCTTCAGAAACAGGGAAGTTCGCTTCTCGTTCTCAAAGGTGATCCTGAAAAAGTGTGGAGTGAGCTAATAACCTCTTATGAGATAAATTCAGTTTATATCAATAAAGACTATGAACCATATTCAATATCCAGAGATCTGAAAATTGAAGCCCTGCTCCGAAAAAATGAGATCCCATTGTTCAGTTTTAAAGACCAGGTGATTTTTGAGGAACAAGAGATCCTGAAATCAGATCAGAACCCCTATACCCTTTTTACTCCTTATAAAAACAAATGGCTCCAGAAATTTAAGACAATCGGTCCTTTAACTCATGATTTAACTTTATCAAAAAAACAGAATTATTTTAAAGGCGGTTTTTCTATGGCATCACTTGAAAAACTAGGTTTCAGAAAAAGCTTGCAAAAGGTGAAACCGTTTGATCTTGCTGTTATTAATGATTATCATAAATACCGTGATTTTCCTGCACACGACAAAACCAGTTACCTGGGACCCCATCTCCGGTTTGGAACTGTGAGCATCCGTCAGATAGTTGAAAGAGCAGCCAGGGAAAACCCTGTATTTCTAAGTGAGCTTATCTGGCGCGAATTCTTTATGCAGATCCTTTTCAATTTTCCACATGTTATTACAGGGAATTTCAGATCAAAATATGATAACATATCCTGGAGAAATAATGAAACTGACTTTGAAATATGGTGTAAAGGACAGACTGGTTACCCAATGGTAGACGCCGGAATGAGGCAACTTAATGAAACAGGATATATGCACAACCGGGTGAGAATGATTACGGCAGGATTTCTTTGCAAACATCTTCTCATTGACTGGCGCTGGGGAGAGGCATATTTTGCAGAGAAGCTTCTTGATTACGAGCTTTCCTCAAACAACGGAAACTGGCAATGGGCTGCAGGAACCGGATGTGATGCTGCCCCGTACTTCAGGGTCTTCAATCCGGAAACCCAGCAGACAAAGTTCGATCGGAATAAAGAATATATTAAAAGATGGGTCCCGGAAATTGATAAACCGGAATATCCCGCTCCCATGGTCGATCATGATTTCGCCAGGAAGAGAGTTAGTGAGGCTTACAAATTGGGGTTTTCAAAACTATAATCAGTTGCCTGTCTGGACTCTGCCAAAAAAATCAGAAATAATGAAAAGAAATAAACTAAAATTATACAGTTTAAACGTATCCGTCCGGGGAAGTCCATATTTGACATCTGACGAGGAGTCTGGATCTTTAGGAAAAAAACATATGAATGCGAATGAGATCACTTCAGGTAATTTAAGTTTAGCACAGCAGTGGAGATCCTCGGGTATGACCCAGGTAGACTATGCCAGTTCAAATAATATCTCGATACATACTCTGCGTTACTGGTTGTATAAACACAAAGGATCAGTTACAGATGAAGGCAGTTTTCTGCGGATCAAAGATCTTTCAACAATTAATGAAATAGTATTACGTTATCCAGGTGGAGTTGAGCTGAGGTTACCTTCTGCCACACCATTATCTGTAATTGCGTTGCAAAATTATGAATTGTTATGAGAAAATTTGGAATCTTATTTCTACTAATTGTTAGTAGAAACATTATTATTTACGGGCAAATTTTATCACAGGATACAATAAGACTATCCCTTCCTGATGCCGAAAAACAGTTTTTATCGAATAATCTTTTACTACTTGCTGAGAAGTACAATGTGGAGGCCACGCGAGCCTTGATTATTCAGGCGAAACTTTATCCGAATCCTACAATTTACTATACAAATACAATATATAATACTTCAAACAACAATAAGTATTTTGATCTCTCATCCAATAGCGATCATGCTCCTCAAATTACCCAGCTAATTATACTTGCTGGAAAAATCAAAAAACAGGTAAAGATAGCTGAGACAAACTACAAGTTAGCTGAAGACAATTTTTATGACATGCTACGAACCTTAAAGTTAGGATTAAGGATTAGTTTTTTTAATATTTATTATTTGCAGCAAACATCAAAAGTGTATTCGGATGAGATTTCCTCTTTTAAGAAGGTGGTTACTGCTTATACACAGGCTCAAGGTAAAGGTTACGTCTCAGAGGCTGATGTCGTTCTTATTAAAGCACAGCAATATTCCTTAGAAAGTGAGTATCAGGCCCTGATTGATAACATCAATGATCTTCAAAGCCAACTAAGAATCCTATTACAAATCTCTGTTGATAAATACCTATTACCTGTAGTGGATTCAGAAATTGTAAAAGCAGATCCTCATTCGTTTGGCTTAAGATCTCTATTGGACTCAGCTTATGTAAATCGAATGGATCTATTAATTGCTACAGACAACTTGTTGTTAAGCAAACAAAATTATTCATTACAGAAAGCACAGGCAGTACCGGATATTACTATTGGTCCTGGATTCGTTAAAAAATCAAATTTTATTAATAATGATTTCGTGTATTCAATTGGATTTTCTCTGCCGTTATTTAACCGAAATCAGGGAAATATAAAAAATGCCAAAATTCTTATTGATTATAGGACTACTCAAATGAAGTCTATTAAAAAAGGTCTGGAAGAACAGGTCTTTCGAGGATTTCAAAAAGCTATAGATGCTGATAAACTATACAGAAATATTGACTTATCGTTTGTAGCAAATTTTGACAGATTGGCAAAGGAGATACTAGATCAATATATAAAAAGAAATATTAACCTCCTGAACTTTCTCACCTTCTACGATTCTTATAAACAAAATATTGTTCAGTTAAATACAATTCTATTTAACAAAGTGAACGCTTTAGAGAATATCAACTTTGTAACAGGAACCAACTTTTTTAACAAATACTAATTGTGATAATTATTAAACCACATAATATGAAACTCTGTAAAAGATTAATTATAATAGTTTTATGCGCACTACTCCTACCTGGATGCAAAAATATTATCAAAAAAGAATCAAACCCTGAAAGTTTTTCTATTACAGATTCATTAATGAATATTATTGAAATAGATAGTGCAAAATTATCTTATGTTGAGAATGAAATAGAACTTATTGGGAAAGTCACCTTTAATGCAGAAAAAGTAGTCAAACTATTTCCTCTGGTAAGCGGTCTTGTAACGGATGTCAAGGTAGAGCTTGGAGACAGGGTAAATAAGGGACAAATCCTTGCTGTTATAAATAGTTCTGAAATAGCCAATATTGATAATGACATGATAAATGCGAAAGCAAATCTGGCTGTGGCAAAAAGTAACCTTAGTGCTACAGAAGGTATGTATCAAGGTGGTATTGCATCAGAAAAAGAGTATCTGGCTTCTCAAAAAGAGGTTACTAAAGCGGAATCTGAACTTAAAAGAGTTAAAAGTATAATGGATATTTATGGAGCTGTGGAAGATGCTTTATATTTTATTAAATCTCCTATTTCTGGTTATATAGTTGAAAAATTCATAACTCCTAATATGCAATTACGGAGTGACAACAGCAGCAATTTATTCACTATATCCGATTTAAAAAACGTTTGGATCATGGCCAATGTTTATGAATCAGATATTGCCAGTATAAATGAAGGACAGAACGCAACGATAACAACAATTTCCTATCCCAACAAAAAATTTACCGGTAAAATTGATAAAATATACAATGTATTGGACTCGGACAATAAGACAATGAAAGTGCGTGTGCAGCTGGATAACAGAGAGAATTTATTAAAACCTGAAATGTTCGCCTCCGTTATTGTACACCAGATTAAAGACAGTACAATGCTTTCAGTACCTTCAAGTTCAGTAGTATTTGACCGGAACAAATATTGGGTAATAGTTTATAATAGCAGAAACGATGTCCAGATAAGACCGGTAAAGTTAATGATGTTTGGAAGTTCTAAAGCGTATATTCAGTCTGGAATTAAATCTGGAGAAAAAGTGATAACAAAAAATCAGTTGCTTATTTACAATGCATTGAATCAATAATCATTTGGTATCTGATACTCCTCTTTCAGTGTTTAACCTGAGTAATTTACCTTTCTATGAATAAATTTATTAAAAGCATTATTGCATTTTCTCTGAAAAATAAATTTTTTGTATTCTTTAGTGTTTCGATAATAATTATTGCTGGAATAGTCAGCTATATCAATACCCCAATCGAGGCCTTCCCTGATGTTACCAATACTCAGATAACAATAATTACTCAATGGCCAGGCCGAAGTGCTGAAGAAGTAGAGCGGTACATTACTATGCCGATTGAAATTGCGATGAATTCCGTCCAGAATAAAACAAATGTGCGGTCGACCACAGTTTTTGGCTTGTCTGTAATAAAAGTAATTTTTGAAGACAAAATTGAAGATTTCTTTGCCCGGCAACAGGTAATTAATCTTCTAATGAATGTTGAATTACCAGAAGGTATAAGTCCTAGTGTCCAACCTCCTTATGGGCCCACAGGTGAAATATTCAGATTTACTTTAAAAAGTAAATCAAGAAGTGGAAGGGAACTTAAAACACTGGAGGAATGGGTTGTTGAACGTAACATTCGTGCTGTTTCAGGAGTTGCAGATGTAGTCAGTTTTGGAGGTGAAACCAAAACATACGAAATTCAGGTCAATCCACGGACATTAATAAAATATAATATTACACCTCTTGATGTGTATCTGGCAGTAAGTAAAAGTAATATTAATGTAGGTGGCGATGTTATAGACCAGAATAGTCAGGCCTATGTAGTAAGGGGTATTGGAATCCTGGATAAATTCGATGAAATAGGAAACATAATAATTAAAAAAATCAATGGCAGTCCAATTCTTGTTAAACATGTTGCTAAGGTTATTGAATCAAATCTCCCAAGACTGGGACAAGTAGGTAAAGGAGATGATACAGATGCGGTAGAAGGCATTATTGTAATGAGAAAAGGACTGAATCCTGGTGATGTAATAAAAAAAGTGCAGTCAAAAATTGATGAACTTAACACAACAATTCTCCCTTCCGATGTCAAAATAGAGACTTTCTATAATCGGCAGGATCTGATAAATTTCGCATCTCATACTGTAATACACAATCTGGTCGAAGGAATTATTCTGGTTACTTTAATAGTTTTTCTTTTCATGGCAGAGTGGAGGACAACTTTGATCGTCTCAATAATAATTCCTCTTTCTTTGCTTTTTGCATTTATATGTCTCAGGCTTAAAGGTATGTCAGCCAACCTGCTATCAATGGGAGCTATTGACTTTGGAATTATTATAGATGGTGCTGTTGTAATGGTAGAAGGTATTTTTGTGGCACTCGATCAAAAGGCTAAGTCAGTCGGAATGTCAAAATTCAATCCATTATCAAAACTAGGACTTATAAAAAGTACTAGTATTGAGATGGGCAAAGCAATATTTATATCTAAAGTCATAATCATTGTAGCTCTTCTACCTATTTTCTTTTTCCAGAAAGTAGAAGGCAAAATGTTTTCGCCCCTGGCTTGGACTCTTGGTTTTGCACTTTTGGGCGCATTGATTTTTGCATTAATTCTGGTTCCGGTGTTAACAAGTATTTTACTTAGAAAAAATGTAAAAGAAAAACATAACCTGTTTTTATCATTTGTTACAAAACAATCAATATCTTTTTTTGACAGATGCTACAGAAATAAAAGGCTCAGTCTTTTAGTAGCAGGAACGGCGATGGTCATAACTTTTATCTCATTCAAATATCTTGGAACAGAATTTCTCCCTCAGTTGAATGAGGGCGCAATCTGGATGAGAGCTACACTTCCATATAGTATTTCTCTAAAGGAATCAGTAGGATTGGCTAATGATATGAGACGAATCATCGAGTCCTTCCCTGAAGTAAAGCAGGTTGTTTCCCAGACCGGACGCCCAGATGATGGAACTGATGTCACGGGATTTTACAATAATGAATTTTTGATTGATCTATACCATTCCAAAAGGATGGAGCATAAAGCAAACAGAGACCAGTTAATTGACAGTATGTTTAATAAATTACAGAAGTTCCCAGGCATCATTTATAATTTTTCGCAGCCTATAATGGATAATGTTGAAGAAGCTGTTTCCGGTGTTAAAGGATCAATTGTAACTAAACTCTTTGGAGAAGATTTATTTTATCTTGATATAAAAGCTGACAGCGTTTTTCAAATAATGAAAAATGTAAAAGGGATAGAAGATTTGGGAGTAGTCCAGAGTCAGGGACAGCCTGAATTCAGAATTGAACTTAATCAGGAAAAAATGGCTTTGTACGGAGTAACTACTGCCGACTGTAACGCAGTCATAGAGATGGCTATAGGGGGAAAGGCAGCTTCCACATTTTACGAAGGCTATAAGAAATTTGATATCAGGATACGCTTCTTACCAGAGTATAGAATGACAGAAAAACAGATTGGAAATTTAATGGTACCTACTATGTCGGGTGGACAGATACCAATTAAAGAAATTGCTGATATAAACAGAATTACAGGGCCGATATTGATCTTCAGAGACAATAATCAAAGGTACGTTGCTTTAAAGTTTTCTGTTCGTGGTAGAGACATGGGATCTACTATTGCCGAAGCACAAAAAAAAGTGAAGGCTTCGATTAAATTACCAAAAGGTTATAGTATAGCCTGGCAGGGAGATTTTGAAAACCAGCAGAGGGCAACTGCCAGATTAAGGCTGGTTGTCCCTATCAGTCTGCTCCTGATCTTTTTTATACTTTTTGTTCTCTTTGGTAATGCGAAAGATGCTGGATTGATATTGCTTAATGTCCCATTTGCCATAATTGGGGGAATATTGTCATTGCATATTACCGATACAAATTTTAGTATATCTGCAGGGATAGGATTCATCGCTCTTTTTGGAATTTGTATTCAAAATAATGTGATACTTCTGTCAAAATTTAAGAAAAATCTTCATGAAAAAATACCTTTGGATGAGGCCATCCGGACTGGTGTAATTGCCAGGATAAGACCTGTTATTATGACTGCCCTGATGGCTGCAATTGGTCTTATGCCTGCAGCCACCTCAATCGGAATTGGTTCAGAAACCTCTCGACCTTTAGCCATAGTAATAATTGGAGGGCTAATAACATCAACCTTTTTAACTCTTTTTATTTTTCCAATAATCTTTAAAGTTGTTTATAGGCAAAAAAATGAAAGTCTAGTATGACAGTGGATTATAGGCCATGGATATAAGTCAATATGATTTATAATATAGACTCCCTGATAGTTAAGATGAAATATTTTAAATATGTTTAAATGTATCCACAGGACTAACTCCGTCTTACTCCAATAAATTTTTGTTAATAAATTGCGGCAGCAGATATTTTAGTTGAGAAGATTTGGTGTCGTTGATGTTCCGGATTACGTAAGCCAGCCATTTTTGCGGATTGATATCATG
>JANYIW010000003.1 GCA_025358645.1 Bacteroidales bacterium | reverse complement strand
ATCCGCTGCAATGATGTTTGAGCTGGCTTTCAAACTGAAAAAGGAGGCTGAAATAATAAGATATGCTGTAGAGAAATCTATTGATGCAGATTGTGTTACTGAAGACCTTAACAGGGCAAATCCAAAATCAACCTCACAGGTAGGTGACTGGATTTCAAATTATATTCAGGAAGGCCCTCTTTAGTGGGGTTGGGTAGCAAAAAACAAAGAAATTTATTCATTTCCATCAATATTTTGTGTTATTTATTAGATATTCCTTATCTTTGCATTAATAATTTTAAGAAATGTACTATAAATCATCAATACATCATCATTTACATCTTTGCATTCAGGCGAGGTGATAGTGATATGTAGGTGAATAATTATATCATAAACCCGTCTGACCAGATCAGGCGGGTTTTTTTATTTAAAAAAAAGTGAAATGAGTGAACTGAAAATTGCTATCCAAAAGAACGGACGACTTAGTGAAAATTCAAAAAAACTGTTGGAAGAATGTGGTATCAAATTCTCCAATGGGATAAGCGTCCTTAAAACTACTGCCAGAAACTTTCCCGTTGAGCTTCTCTTCCTCCGCGATGACGATATACCTCAATATGTGGAGCAACAGGTTGCCGACATTGGCATTCTTGGCGAAAATGTGGTATTTGAAAAGAATAAAGACGTGACTGTTATAGAACAGCTTGGGTTTGCACAATGCAGACTGAGCCTTGCCATTCCAAAAGAAGATAAATATGAAGGCTTAGGTTATTTCATGAATAAAAAAATTGCCACAAGCTACCCTCATATTCTGAATAGCTTTCTTAAGAAAAATAAAATTATTGCTGAGATCGAAGAGATCAGCGGAAGTGTGGAAATAGCTCCCGGGATAGGACTGGCCAATGCCGTATGTGATATTGTAAGTTCTGGCAGCACACTGCTTACCAATGGATTACATGAAGTCGAAACGATCCTTAAAAGCCAGGCTGTAATCATTGGCAACAAGAACCTCGGTCCGGAAAAGCAAGAAATTCTAAACAGGTTATTGTTCAGAATAAGGGCTGTCAAAAATGCAAAAGAGAATAAATATATATTACTCAATACGCCTGAGTCGGCGATTACAAAAATATGTAATATACTCCCAGGTATGAAAAGTCCAACAATTGTACCATTAGTCGAAAAAGGATGGGTTAGTCTGCATTCTGTTGTAAAAGAGGATGAATTCTGGGAAAGAATCGATCAGCTGAAGGCAGCGGGTGCAGAAGGTATTCTGGTTATTCCAATCGAGAAAATGATACTGTAATGGAGAAAATATTGCTTCCTGTAAGAGAGAATTGGCAAGAATTATGCAGACGTCCTGAAATACCCGGAATCGATCTCGAAAATGTCGTAAGAGATATTATAAACAACATAAAATCAGAATCTGATAAAGCTGTTTATTTTTACTCCGGGAAATTTGATGGTATTCTTCCCGGAAAGCTTAAAGCAACATCTGAAGAGATCCTTGATTCAATAGAACAAATTCCGCAGTCATTAAAGAATGCAATTAATGTCGCTAAAAAGAATATTGAGAGCTTCCATTCTGCCCAACTTCACACAGAACCGGTTATTGAAACTATTGAAGGGGTAAGATGCTGGAGAAAAAATGTTCCAATTGAAAAAGTTGGTCTATATATACCAGGTGGCAGCGCTCCGCTTTTTTCAACCCTGCTTATGCTGGGCATTCCGGCAAAACTGGCAGGCTGTAATGAAATAGTGGTATGTACTCCTCCCGGGAAAAACGGTAAGATAAGTCCTCTTATTCTATATACCGCTCAGCTCATCGGTATATCTGAAATATTCAAAGTTGGCGGTGCACAGGCTATTGCGGCAATGGCATACGGAACTGAAAGTATTCCGAAAGTTTATAAGATATTCGGTCCGGGTAATCAGTACGTTACGAAAGCCAAAAAGCTGATCCAACAGGATGGAATTGCCATAGATATGCCGGCAGGACCAAGTGAAGTTTTAGTGATTGCAGACAACAAAGCCAACCCTGAATTTATTGCTGCTGACTTGCTTTCGCAGGCTGAGCATGGGCCTGACAGCCAGGTTATTATGCTTACTGATAATCCGAACCTGATAGACAAAGTAAAATCCGAAGTTGATAAACAAGTGGAGCAGTTACCAAGAAAAGATATCGCGTTGAAAGCTCTTGAAAACAGTAAACTAATCCTTCTGGCAACACTGAATGACTGTATAGATTTCAGCAATATGTATGCACCGGAGCACCTTATTATTAATACCGCGGATGCAAATTATGTTGCAGGCAACATTAAAAATGCCGGCTCTGTTTTCCTTGGAAATTTCAGTTGTGAGAGTGCCGGTGATTATGCGTCCGGAACCAATCACACCCTTCCGACAAATGGATTTGCAAAGAATTACAGCGGCGTCTCTACTGATAGTTTTCTTAAAAAAATAACTTTCCAGGAGATAAACGCGGAAGGCCTCAAAAACCTCGGACCCACAATAGAGCTAATGGCTGAAGCCGAGTCACTGTCTGGTCATAAAAATGCTGTCAGTATCAGACTTAAAAGTTTGCAGAATGATTGATCTGAATAAATTAGTAAGGGAAAATGTTAAAAAACTTACTCCCTATTCATGTGCCAGGGATGACTTCAAGGGCAAAACCGGTATCTTTTTGGATGCCAACGAAAACCCTTACGGGAATCTGAACCGGTATCCGGATCCTTATCAGAAGGAGCTTAAAAGTGCAATTTCAAAAACGAAGGGGATTGCAGAAGAAAAAATATTCCTTGGTAACGGCAGCGATGAAATAATAGATCTTTGTTTCAGGGTTTTCTGTAACCCGGGTATAGACAAAGTACTCACCTTCACTCCTACTTATGGAATGTACGAAGTGTCTGCTTCAATAAATGATATTGAAGTTAGAAAGATTCCATTGAACAGTAGTTTTCAAATCGATCTCAGAAAAGCTGAATCCTTGTTTTCAGACAATAAACTGAAACTCATCTTTATTTGTTCTCCTAATAACCCTACAGCGAACTCAATGAATTACCATGACGTTGAATCCATTATAACTAAATTCAATGGGATTGTGGTTATTGATGAAGCATATATTGATTTCAGTGAAAAACCTACTTTTATCAGACTTATTGACAAATATTCTAACCTTATTTTGATGCAGACTTTCAGTAAGGCGTTTGGACTAGCAGGCGTGAGAGTTGGAATGGCTTTTTCCAATCCTGTTATCGTTCAGTATTTCAACAAGCTGAAACCGCCATATAACATTAGTACAATCAATCAGAAAGCCGCCTTAGGTAAACTTGGTCAGATTGAGCAATATAAAAGCCAGGTTTTCAGAATAAAAAAGGAAAGAGAAAGACTTTCTGTAATTTTGTCAAAAATGAGTATTGTTGAAAAGGTCTATCCTTCAGATGCTAACTTCCTACTGGTAAAGGTTAAAAATGCTGATTATATATATAATGCATTGGTCAACAAGAGTATAATCATCAGAAATCGAAGCAGCCTGATTGATAACTGCCTACGGATTACAATAGGCAAAAAATCTGAAAATGATATGTTAGTCCGTGCATTAGAAACTTTAACAAGATGAAGAAAGTACTTTTTATTGACAGAGATGGTACTATTATTGCCGAACCGGAAGATGAGCAAGTGGATAGTTTTGAGAAACTGACCTTTCTCCCGGGAGCTATATCATGCTTATCTAAGATAGCAAAAGAGACTGATTTTGAACTTGTTATGGTTACAAACCAGGATGGTCTGGGTACAGATACATTTCCTGAGGATACTTTCTGGCCTGTTCAGAACAAGATACTTGAAATACTGAAAGGTGAGGGTATTACATTTGCTGAAATATTTATAGACAGTACAACCCCATCACAAAAGGCTCCTACCCGTAAACCCGGAACTGCAATGCTTGTTAAATTTCTTGCAAAAGGTATTGATCTCAACTCATCGTATGTTATCGGAGACAGGCCGACAGATGTTGAACTTGCAAAGAACCTGGGATGTAAAGCCATATTTGTCAGTAATGAGAATATCCCCGATGCTGAATTGAGTACCACAGACTGGAACGATATATATAAGTATCTTAAACAGATACCACGAATTGCTAAAGTGAACCGGAAAACAACCGAGACTGCCATACTGATCGAACTCAATCTTGACGGAACAGGTAAAAGTAGTATTGATACCGGAATTGGTTTTTTCGATCACATGCTTGAACAGATTGCCCGCCATGGAAACATGGATCTTACAATTAAAGTAAATGGTGATCTTCAGATTGACGAACACCATACTATTGAAGATGTGGCAATTGCCTTAGGTGACGCAGTACTCAAAGCGCTGGGAGGGAAAAAAGGGATTGAAAGATACAGTTTTGTATTGCCAATGGATGATTGCCTTGCTCAGGTAGCTCTAGATTTTGGTGGCAGACCCTGGCTGGTCTGGAATGTGAAGTTTAAACGTGAGAAAGTCGGAGCACTACCAACTGAATTGTTCTTCCATTTTTTTAAGTCGTTCAGCGACAATGCAAAATGCAATCTGAATATTAATGCAGAAGGTCAGAATGAACATCATAAAATAGAAGCTATCTTTAAAGCATTCGCAAAAGCCATAAGACAGGCTGTAAGACAAACAGATAACTTTAATATACCCTCTACAAAAGGCAGTCTATGATAGCAATATTGAAATACAATGCCGGAAATATCAAATCTGTACAGAATGCACTTACACGTCTGGGTTATAAAAGCATGATCACAGATAATCCTTCTGAGTTATTAAGCGCTGATAAAGTCATTTTTCCTGGTGTTGGAGAGGCAAGTTCTGCAATTCACTATCTTAAAGAAAGAGGTTTGGATAAGACAATTCTGGAGTTGAAACAACCTGTACTGGGTATTTGTCTTGGGTTACAACTGATGTGTCTTTCTTCTGAGGAAGGAGATACAAAATGCCTTGGAATATTCGACGCTGATGTAAGATTATTCCCACCGGTTGACAAGATCCCACATATTGGCTGGAATAATTGTCTGACGCTTAAAGGAAACCTTTTTAAAGGAATATCGGTTGATGATGATCTATACTATGTTCACAGTTATTACGCTGAAATTTCGTCATCCACTATTGCAACTTGTGACTATATTCTGCCATTCAGTGCAGCAATGCAGAAAGAAAATTATTATGCAACACAGTTCCATCCGGAGAAGTCCGCGGAGACAGGTGAAAAAATATTGAAAAATTTCCTGGAACTATGAGAATAATTGTAGCAATTGATATAATAGGTGGGAAATGTGTCCGGCTTACCAGAGGAGATTTTAAGACTAAGAAAGTTTATAATGAGGATCCCCTTGAAGTTGCATTACAGATTGAAGCTAACGGCATAAACTATTTACATCTTGTTGATCTTGATGGAGCTAAAAATAAGAAGGTCGAAAATATTAAAGTCCTTGAGAAGATTGCGTGGAAGACAAAATTAAAAATTGACTTTGGCGGAGGATTAAGATCGTATGAAGATCTGATTACAGTATTTAATGCCGGGGCACGACAAGTCACCGCGGGGAGTATAGCCGTAACTGACCCCCGGTTATTCATTGAATGGCTGGCAAAACTTGGACAGGAAAAGCTGATCCTGGGGGCAGATTGTATCGACAGAAAAGTCGTGACAAGTGGCTGGCTCGAAAATTCAGACAAAGAAATAATAAGTTTTATTTCAGATTACAGGTCAAAGGGTGTGAAATATACAATTTGTACTGATATTAAGAAAGATGGCATGCTCGAGGGTCCCGCAACAGCTCTTTATAAAGAGATCTTGGGAGAAGTAAAAATTAATCTTATCGCAAGCGGAGGTATATCATCAATAAGAGATATTGAGGAGGTTCATAAAGCTGGCTGTGAAGGCGTGATAATCGGGAAAGCAGTTTATGAGGGAAAAATTACTTTAAACGATTTAGGAAAACTATGTTAAAAAGACGATTAATTCCTTGTCTCGACATTAAAGACGGCCGAACGGTCAAAGGGGTGAATTTCATAAACCTCATAGATGCGGGAGATCCTGTTGAACTCGCTAAATCTTATGGTAAACAAGGGGCTGATGAGCTTGTATTCCTTGATATAACTGCGACAATTGAGAACAGGAAAGCTCTTGCAGATTTGGTTGAAAGGATCGCAGCTGAAATAAATATACCATTTACAGTAGGAGGCGGAATCGATAATGTTAATGATGTTTCAATTCTCCTCAATGCCGGAGCTGATAAGGTCACAGTAAATTCATCAGCCGTACGAAGACCAGAATTGATCTCGGAGATTGCCGGTCAGTTTGGAAGTCAGTGTATCGTTGTTGCCATAGACACAAAACTGGTTAATGATGAATGGATTGTTGTTGTAGATGGAGGCCGGACTACCACTGAACTAAAAACAATAAACTGGGCTCGCAGGGTTGAAGAACTTGGTGCAGGAGAAATAATGCTGACCTCTATGAATAATGATGGAACAAAATCGGGGTTTTCTCTGGAAATTACCGGTGAGGTGAGCAGTAATGTAAATATCCCTGTCATAGCATCAGGAGGAGCCGGATCGATGGAACATTTCAGGGAAGTTTTTTGTAATACCGGATGCAGTGCAGCGCTTGCAGCCAGTATATTTCATTTTGGGGAAATCACTATTCCAGAACTGAAAAGGTATTTAATAAATGAGAAAATCAGCATAAGATATTAAATGAAAATAGATTTTACAAAAGGTAACGGGCTTGTCCCCGTCGTAATTCAGGATTATAACTCACTTCAGGTATTGATGTTAGGATATATGAATGAGGAGGCTCTCAACAAAACCAGAGAAGAAAAGAAAGTGACTTTTTTCAGCAGGAGCAAAAACCGGCTCTGGACAAAAGGCGAAACCTCCGGGAATTATTTGTATGTAATAGAAATATCAGCCGATTGTGATAATGACTCAATCCTTATCAAAGTCGATCCTGCAGGACCTGTCTGCCACACAGGCAGTACCTCCTGTTTTGGTAATGAGACTGCAAAAGGATTTATTTACGAATTGGAACACATTATAAACCAGCGCATTAAAAACAATACTGAAGAATCATACACAAACAAGCTTTATAAAAAAGGAATTAATAAAGTTGCCCAGAAGGTCGGAGAAGAAGCCGTAGAATTAATAATAGAGTCTAAAGACAACAACATGGAACTATTCAGAAATGAAGCCGCAGATCTGCTTTATCATCTGCTCATTTTATTAAAAACAAAAGGTGTAAATCTGGAAAGTATTGAAGAGGTACTGAAAAAGAGACATGAGAAGTAAGGTAGAGGTAAAATATATTTAGTTTTAACCTAACCCTCACATTTTATAACTTTTTAATTGTTTTTTTAAAATTTTAATTACTTTTGTAAGCAAATAACGCAACCAAATGAATATTGTATACAAATATTTCATCTCCTTTTATTATTTCTATTTTTATTTTAAAAACAGATAGAGGGATTTTTGTATACAGATAATTTAATTATATGAAAGCAAGGGTCCCTCGGAGGGGCCCTTGTTGTTTTGATACTTATCAGAAAATGAAAATAGCAATACAGGGAGAATCCGGATGTTTTCATGAAGTAGCCGCGAGGCAGTACTTCAATTATGATGAAATTGAAATAGTACCTTGTTCAACTTTCGATCTGGAACTTACTACTCTTAAAGGTGGCGGCGCAGAGTTTGCCGTTATGGCGATTGAAAATGCAAGATCAGGAAGTATTCTCTATAATTATACACTCATAAGAGAATCGGGAATGAAGATACTGGGAGAACACAATCTTCGCATTAAGCAGAATCTCATGGCTTTACCTGGGCAGAAGATAACCGACATAAGGGAGATCCGGTCTCATCCGATTGCTTTGGCCCAATGTATGACATTTCTAAATCAGTTCCCGGGAATAACTCTTATTGAGAGTGACGATACTGCAGGAAGTGCAAAACAGATAAGCCAGACAAAGGCAATCGGAGTTGCGGCTATTGCTTCATCCAGTGCAGCAGAGATATATGGTCTGGAAATACTCTCACCGGGAATTGAAACCTATAAACAAAATTATACACGGTTTCTGGTTGTCGGAAATGAGGAGAAGGGAAACACAAGAGGCAATAAGGTATCAATCTGTTTCTCCACCGGAGATAAACCCGGGTCACTGGCAAAAGTTCTCGTAAAGCTGGCAGAACTGGAAATAAACCTGTCAAAAATCCAGTCTGTTCCGCGACTTAACGGCGAGTGGGAATATATGTTCTATCTTGATCTGGAATTGAATAAAAACACAAAATCTGACATTATTAAAAGGGTTCTGGATAAATACACCAGTAACCTGGAGATACTTGGGGTTTATATTAAAGGAGACATGCTATATGATAGTTAAACCGGCTGACCGCACAGGAAATGTTCAGGAATATTATTTCTCACAAAAACTCGCCCAGATTGACAGGATGCGCAAAGAGGGTTTGGATGTCATAAATCTTGGTATTGGCAGCCCCGACCAGCCTCCTTCTGAAAATACTGTCTCTGCTCTGATCGCAGAAGCAAAAAAACCAACATCTCATGGCTACCAGAGCTATACAGGTATTGCGGCTCTGAGGAAAGCATTCTCAGAGTGGTATAAAAAGTATTTTCATGTTAACCTGAACCCTGACAACGAGATCCTTCTTTTAATGGGAAGCAAGGAGGGAATTATGCATATAAGTATGGCATTTGTCAATCCGGGAGATGAAGTTCTCATCCCCGATCCGGGGTATCCCACATATTCATCAGTAACAAACCTTGTCGGAGGTATAGTAAGGAAATATGAACTTGTCGAAGAGCAGGACTGGTTTCCCGATCTGGAATCGCTTGAACAGAGCGATCTGAGCAAGGTAAAACTAATGTGGATAAATTATCCAAACATGCCAACAGGAGCTAAAGGGTCATTGGTCCTGTTTGAAAAGCTTGTTGCCTTTTCAAGAAAACACGGAATACTGCTTTGCAACGACAATCCTTACAGTTTCATCTTAAACAAAGAATATATTAGTCTGCTTGCCGTTGATGGAGCAAAAGATATTGCTCTCGAACTGAATTCGTTAAGTAAATCACACAATATGGCCGGGTGGCGGATTGGTATGGTCGCTGGTCATAGTGATTATATTAAAACAATTCTAAAGGTAAAAAGTAACATGGATTCAGGAATGTTCCTGGCTATGCAGATGGCGGCAATTGAGGCGCTTAACAACCATGAATCCTGGTATGGAACAGTTAATAGAGTGTATCTCAGACGCAGGAAAATTGTAGAGGAAATCATGGAGTTACTCAAATGCCGGTTTGACAAATCCCAGGTTGGTTTGTTTGTATGGGGACGTATTCCTGAAGAGATCCCTGACTGTGAATCTTATGTTGAGGATATATTAAAGAAGACTCTGGTATTCATTACCCCCGGATTCATTTTCGGAAAGAACGGAGAACGTTATATACGTATCTCGCTCTGTGCTACAGAAGAAAAACTGAATGAAGTAAAATCCAGAATCATAAGTTTCCTTTCACCTAATAACTTATAAACCAATAACTTAATAATAAGAAACAAAATGACAATAGCAGTTATAGGAATTGGTCTTATAGGGGGGTCGCTTATGATTGATCTTCGCAAAAGAGGTTTTGCTGACAAAATAATTGGTGTGGACACTAATATAAATCACAAAAACATTGCACTCCTCTGCGGTTTGGTTGATGAAAATGATACCCTGGAAAATGCCATTAAAAAAAGCGACTTAATAATACTTTCCACACCTGTAAATACCAATTGCAAGATGTTACCAGAAATTCTTGACAGGATTGAAGGCACTTCAAAAGTCGTAACCGAT
This sequence comes from Bacteroidales bacterium, assembly GCA_025358645.1. GTDB lineage: Bacteria > Bacteroidota > Bacteroidia > Bacteroidales > VadinHA17 > LD21. The sequence goes on along the minus strand of JANYIW010000003.1, from coordinate 738 downwards.
ATGGGTTCAACAAAGGCCAGTATTGCCAAAGCTTCACAAAACCATCCCGCCAGGGGTCGGTATGTTGCCGTACATCCAATGGCAGGCACGGAATATTCAGGTCCTCTGGCAGCTATTGGTAAACTCTTTGACTATAAAACCGCAATAATCTGCGACAAGGAACTAAGTGATAAAGATGCTCTTAATACAGTCGAAAAAATGCTCGACTTGCTCAATATGCATAAGGTGTATATGAACTCGAGTGAACATGATGTGCATGTTGCTTATATATCACATATTTCTCATATTACATCCTTTTCACTGGCGTTGTGTGTTCTTGAAAAGGAACATGAAGAACAAAACATTCTCACTCTGGCAGGTGGTGGTTTTGAGAGTACTGTCCGTCTTGCAAAAAGTAATGGCGAGACATGGGCTCCAATCTTCCTGGAAAATGCTCAGTATATTCTTGAAGTCATGGACACTTACATTGAAAAAATGAACTCATTCAGAAAAATGATTTCAGAAAAAGATATTAATGGCCTGAAAGCCCTCATGGAAGAGGCTAATAAGATCAGGAAAATATTAAATTAAGTTTGGAGTGAACTAAAGTTTGAAGTGCCTAAAGTTGGCAAAAAGATTGAAATGAGGTCACAAATTAACATAGAAGATAATGGAATTGAAACCTAAGAATTCCCTGATTAAAGACTGGAAAGGTCATAAGGGCAGACCCTTTCTGATCTCCGGTCCATGCAGCGCTGA
>JANYIW010000095.1 GCA_025358645.1 Bacteroidales bacterium | reverse complement strand
GAGCTGGAAAACACAAGGCATGCCATTTTATTCCCGTGGTGTTACCTACAGTAAAGAATTCAATATTGATAATTCTGATGGAAAATGGGAAATTGCTTTGGGCAACTGGTACGGAACTGTGGCAGAAGTATCAGTAAATGGACAACAGGCAACTGCTATTGCTTTTCCGCCATACCACAGCGACATCACAGGATTGATAAAACCCGGATTAAATAAAATTGATGTGAATGTTATTGGCAGTCTTAAGAATCTTCTGGGGCCTCATCATAATAATCCAAAACCGGGATTCGTCTCTCCATGGATCTGGAGAAATGTAAAAAATTATCCGTCCGGTAAAGAATACCAGATATTGGATTACGGATTGTTTGAGGAATTCAAGTTACTAAATGGGAAATAAGTTTTGACAGACAGCGAGAAGCACAAGACTACATAGCGTTAATACAGTCAATACTTTTCGAATTATAATGATTAACACTTTATAATTAACTAAATATCAGTATACTATTTTAGACCTATTGCAGAAAAGAAATATTTTTCTACATTTGGAACAATTTATATTTTACTTTTTTGAATAATCTCAAATCTTTAAAAACTAATTTAAATGGAAAAGGGCATGTTGTAACAGCTTACAAAATACCCGTTGAAATTTAAACCTAAAACTTAACCTATGAGAAAACTTTTTATTTTTATTGCTGCTATGTTCATTACCGGCAGTCTGTTTGCAGGCGGACTGGTTACAAATGATAACCAGAGTGCTGCATGGGTTCGTCTTCCTTCGAGGAATGCATCGGTAGGAATCGATGCTGTTTATTACAATCCGGCAGGATTGATGAAGTTGCAAAATGGATTCCATGTATCTGTATCAAATCAGTCAGTACTCCAGACAAGAACAATTAAAAACTACTACTCAGGTCCGGGGGGATCATATGGCCTCAATCAACAAACCTACAAAGGGACAGTAAACGCACCTCTCTTCCCAAGTATTTATGCAGCCTATAAAATGGATAAGTTTGCTTTTTCTTTTGGATTTAACCCTATTGGCGGAGGCGGCGGTGCTGAATTTAAGAAAGGGTTGCCATCATTTGAAATGAGCCCTTCCGATCTTGTTCCTTTACTTGCCTCACAAGGTGCCGATGCTTACAGGTTAAATGTTTATTTTAAAGGCAGCTCAACCTTCATGGGTTATCAGGGTAATGTATCATATAAAGTTAATGATTGGCTTTCAGTGGCACTTGGGCTAAGATATGTTACAGCAGAAAATACTTACAAAGGCCATCTTACAGATATAGAAGTTGAACTTCCTGGCGGATGGACAAGGGCAGATGCTATTATGAATGGAATTGCAGCAAGTGCCACTGGTGCTGCTGCTGCCACCACCGGCCTTGTAGCTGCAGGAGCTGGTTCATTAACTCTGGCTCAGGTTCAGGGTGCCGGCTATATTACTGCAACACAGAGGGCACAACTCGAAGGCGCATTAACCTCATTTGGTTATCCTGCTGCAACTCCTGTTGTACAAGCGGATGCAATATTCAAGGGCGCCAAAGCAAAATATACTGCAACAGCCACCCTGCTTGGAGACCAGTCTGCTGATGCTGCACAAACAGGTTCAGGAATTGCTCCTATTTTCAGTGTTAACTTCACTCCCTCTGAAAACCTCAATATTGCTGTTAAATATGAAATGGCAACAAAACTTGATCTTACAAACAAAACGAAACAGGATTTATTAATAGGTTTTGATGCAACCGGTACTCCAATCACCATGTTTCCCGATGGTAGTAAAACAAGAAATGACATGCCAGCGATGCTTGCAGTTGGTCTAAATTATAAATTATCATCAACATTCAGAGTCTCCCTTGGAGGAAATTACTATTTTGATAAAACAGCCGATTACGGGCACAAATATGACGATGATCTGAATTCAGCAACTCCTGCAGTGCATCTTTCAAACAAGGATATTATCTCCAGAAACAGGATGACAGTGCAGGGTGGACTTGAATATAACATATCGGAGAAACTTCTTGTTAGTTGTGGATATGTATTTGCAAATCAGGGAGCGAACGCAAGATATCAAAGTGACCTTACATACGGGCTTTCTACTCATACATTCGGATTGGGAGGAGCATACTCATTTACTGATAAGATTCAGGTTAATCTTGGCTTTGGCTATACCAGGTATATTGGTAATTCAAAAAATATTGACCATATCCTGGGCGCATCTCTATACCAGGCTCTTGAAAGTTATGGAAAAAGCACAAAGATGATTGGTATAGGAGTAGATTTCAGCTTCTAAACAATTATTTACAGATTATATTAAAGGCTGATCAGAAGAGGGTCAGCCTTTTTTTACCCCCTAAATCCCAATGTCATTTGGGGGTGTTGGGGAGTAGATATTTCAATACTTTATCCCCCGGTCATTCAGGTACTTCAAATATTGACTGAGCCTCGGTGCGTGTGAAGCAGCCATCCGTTTATACCAGACAGATGCATTTACATTGTCGCTATTTTCTGCTGCTGCATTTATAATATTGATATATAATAAGCCTTCTATACCAAGATTCTGACTTTCTATATCATCAAGAATGTTTTTAAAGAGGATAATATTCCCGGCAGGTTGTCCTTTTGAAGCCAAAGAAAATGTTTCGTCCAACCTCTGGTTTAAATCATTATCGAGCGTAATTCCATAAAACCAGAAACAATTGCTGGAGCAGTCTTCGATAATATCAATCCATTTTGTCCCTGTCTTAAGCGGAGGAAATTCAAGTGTAAATTGAAGCTTTTCGCCAATACTCTTAAAATTATACATATCGGGGCAAACAGGAATGTTATGTGTTCTGGTCAGGTTCAGCCTGCTGCCATCAGGATAGACTATATATATATTTTTATCAGCACAGAAGCTGCCTCCATCATTCCTCTTATTTTCCACGCTGAGGTAAATCATTGTAGTCTGTGTTGTAATCTCAACCTTTGTGATCTCAAGTGTCTCATGACTCCTAAGTCCAAAATTAGGCTGATTGTAAGTTTGCGACAATACATTTATTGTACAAACTGCAAAAAAGAGCCAAACTGAAAAAGTTATCTTAATGT
>JANYIW010000092.1 GCA_025358645.1 Bacteroidales bacterium | reverse complement strand
CAGTTCAGGCAGAGCATGTTCATTACACATCTGTACCTGAGGGAAATAAGCTGCAGTAAATCCGTTGAAATATGCGCGCAGGAAATGCTTTATTTTGTCATCCTTTATATACGGAATCGGTCCATCAAGAAGCTGAGACTGCATAGAGAAGCCTCCGCGGGAAAACCAGAATCTGTCAAATACAGGAATTGAATAGCCATATGTATCCGAGATATACAGATTATCTTCATAATCTTTCATAATCCAGCCGGCCTCGGCACTGTCTGGTGGTATGAGATCCTGTGCAATCAGGAATATGGCGCCTTCAAGTGTTTCACGGATCCAGCCGTGACTTCGGCCTCTCTCATATAGTCGTGACGGATATTTTGGAACATATGTACCGTCTCGCAGTCGGACAACAGGTGTTAATATCCGGGCTTCCTCGAGACCTGTCATAACATCTTCTTTATACGCATTTGCTTCCCTGACAAGCCGTTTTGCCTCAGGATGACCATAGTCATCAAGTGCAGCAGCGAGGTTTTTAAATCCCCATACTGTAGCAGAATTGGTAGCAAGCCAATGCCAATAATCCTGTACATCCTCCAAACCGCCACTGGGTAAAAAACCATATTCCACTGGCCTGGTGCCATCAGGGTTATTTGTCATAGTCGATTTACGCTGGCGTGTTACCCAATCACATGCCAGTATAAGCTTTGGTGCAGATTTTCTCATCCAGTCCTTATCACGCGTATACCACCAGTGTTCTGCCATACCCCACATGACATAACCATGGTGCTTATTGTATCCGCCATCTTCAGAGCCGTCAGCTCCGTTAAATATGCCCTCCTTGTCTTTGAAATTTCCAGGCAGCATGACAGTTCCCTGAAAATCCAGCCAGGTCTGGAGGCAATTTTCAGCTTCCTTATGATATCCTCTTCTGTCAAAATCAGAAACCATCATTATTGACTCATTAGCATATACCCCATAACCCAGAGAACCCACATGCGGATACAGGCGCTCCGAATTGAGGTCCCGCAAAGAGTTGACAAGAAGGTGCCTGTTATGTGCCTTATAAAAGCCATTGAGCCATGGTTCAGGTGTACTGATAACCGCTCCTGCTGAGGTACGTGCTTTCCAGAATTCGCATATACGCTGGCTGTCAGTTTCAAATTTACGATTTCGGAGAGCTTCAATTTCCTCACTTTTATCAAGGGTTATCGATGGGATAGCCAGGAATAATTCGTACGATTTACCAGGACCAACTTCAATGTCCAGCCTGGCCCCAGCCGCAGTCGGTGACAGTGTACCATTTCCATTGGTTCTTATAAGATAGCGGAATTTTTTCTGTCCCAGGGAATTTGCATATGCACTGTCACCTTCGAAAACAAGCTTTTCGCTATCTTCATCATAAGAACTAAAGTTCAAACTTGCTTTAGCCGCTTTTGCAGATGATATGTTTACAATCCTTATCTGCATCAATAGTAAGGTTGGATCATCCAGATGAACTATACTTAAATCTTTATCAAGTTTATCAAGAATTGTATTCTGTTCGTAGTAAACAGGACCGTCCTGCCACCAGGTCCGCAGCTGAGGAAGATATCCGTCAAGTAATTCCCGCCCACCAGGAATCTCACCATCAGGAAAACCAAAGCGGAATTGTGGCAGATCACTCTTCCAGCCTTTGCGTGAGGAATCCTTATCACTTTTATTCAGATTAAACCATCTTTTGGAATTACTGATCTCAATGCTACCGTCTGGATTATGTTTTATCACATTGCGGTTTCCAGGCAATCCATGAACAAACCATATTGGGTGTTTTATTGGCATATCATCCCAGGACTGAGACAATGTCTGTTCATTATGTTCTGACACCCTGCTGTAAATTGTTCTTCCGGGAAATTCCTTTCTAAGTGCCCTGAAACCTTCAAGTGTTGTCGGATCATCTCCGCGAACAACTAATATCCCAAGATCATCGATTAAGACACGTTCACTTCTGGCTACTTCTTCCGCTGTAAAAGAAACCGGACGGTATTTTGAACGCATTGTAACTATAGTACGGTCATATCGCTGATCAACAGGATCATCCGCAATTATTATGTCGGCTTCCATGCCTCCCTCCAAACCTGAAGGCAAGGTCCAGTTGAAATTGTTGTTAATAGTAATACCGCTGCCTTTCATCGGGCGTAAAGTAACGAGTGACCCATTGAATATCTCAAGGTGTCCATGATCTTCACCTTCAGTTTTTAGTGACTTCTCAGCAGGTTTACCCAACATGATCCTGACTGTAAGCGGGCGACACACTGCATCTGTAAACGTTTGAAAACTAATGGGTTTAGATATAGGCTGATCGGAAACAATACGAATCTTCAGTGATTTGCGATAGCCCACACCAGACTGACCAGGAATCACGAATTCCTTTGCTCCAGAATCATTAAAAGTTAAAATTAACTTGTTTCCATCCTTCAGTGTAATTGTATCTGCATCCTTCCACTGCCCATGGGTCCAGTCATCAATCTCTGTCCATCCTTCTCCTCCTGCACCTCTTTCTGCAAGAATTGGATCTGCGAGCCCATTCCAGCTCTTATGCCAGTATTGTAACCTGATTTTATCGGGTTCTGGCTGGTTGCTTTTTTCAGGAAACTCAATCACAACCCGTCTAATCTTGCGTGGTTCTCCCCATCTGAGGGAGTGTGCTTTTCCGTTCTCATCGCTGGAATACATGCTGAATGGAGCGGCATCCAGCAGCTGACCCGTGACTAATGAACTCTCAGATCCTATTACCGGCAATCCTGAAATTGAACTGACACAAGTGCCTGCTAATGAGAGTCCGACAGTACCTAAAATGCCCTTCTTGATGAAATCTCTTCTTTTCGTCATTTTATGGATTTTGAAATTGTTAATAGAGTGAGCAGATAGTGATTCCACTTAACCTGCTCACTCAATTCATGGGTTGTATCAATTCAGATAATCTAAAGTTTCTGATGTGGAAGTCCTGCTAATAAAGCGGATTCTGCACCAGTGCCGGTGCTCTGTTCATCTCATCGATAGGAATTGGGAACCAATAAAGTTTGTTGGTGATTGGTCCACGGTTCTGAACAAAGATCTGCCGCCAGGTTGTTGTCACGGTAGAATTATCAAGATTGTTAGTCTCAATAATATCAACACCCGATGCATTAGTAAGAACTTTATCCAGTATTTTCCATCTCCTTATATCATACCATCTTATGTTTTCGAAGACGAATTCCATTTGTCTTTCATAGCGGAGGGCAGTCTTTACATCACCGGTGAAGTTTGGAAGGCCTGCCCTGTTTCTGATCATGTTTATATAAGTAACAGCTTCGCCAGTCTGACCTAATTCCAGGCAGGCTTCAGCATAATTCATCAGGATCTCGGCATATCTCATTTCAATCCATGCATTCTCATTGTTATTTGTTTCTGACCCAATTAACTTATCGTCCTCATATTTTTTAAATACATAGCCGGTAAAGGTACCATCTTCTTTATCAATAGGTCCCTGTCTTGTGTCAATGCCATAAATAGTGCTTAATGTAGCGCCATTCTTTATAGTTATGCGTGTTCTTCTGTCATAAATTCCCAGGGGATCTCTTCCTGACAGATCGGCAAGTCGTTTTATCCATGGAACGCTGTCATACAAAATCGTGGCATTCAACCTTGGTTCACGATTATAATACATATTCTCATGATGATATTTGGAGGAAATATTTTTATAGAATCCATTTGCATCGACCTTGAAATGTTTTGTAAACCTTGATCCGTCTGCCATCTGAAATGAATCGACCAGGTTCCCGGTAGGAGCATTACAGCCATACATAACAAATCCATTTGTACCATTTATCAGGTTCATCTGGTTGGAGGCTCCGACATCCTTAATGAACATTTTTCCCCATATCACTTCATCGTTCGACAAATCAGTAGCTTTAAAGAAATTGAAAAAATTAGTAGCTACAGCCGCCTGATCAGGGGCTCCAAAATCTGAAAGCCCTATTGTTCCAAGATCAATAACTGCTTTGGCTGCATTTTTTGCCGCTGTCCAGAGTGCCACCCTGTCCGGACTCTTATATCCAACAAGTTCACTTGTCGCAGTTCCATCAGCAGTAAGATCACTTGCGGCGAACAATAAAATTCTGGATTTCAGAGCAAGAGCAGCCTCTTTATTTGCCCTGCCCATTTCCATTTCTGCCTTAGTACCCAGTAAAGCGGCAGCGGCATCGCACTGTTCGACAATAAATTTCACAGTAGCATCAAATGAAGATCTGATGATAGCAGAAAAATCTGCGCCCAAAACATATGGAACTGAATTGATTATTGCTCCACCATAATTACGGGCCAGATCTTCGTATATATACGCCCTGAGAAATAACGCTTCCCCTTTCATCCTGTCAGCCATAGCCTTTATAGAGGGCTGTTGAGCTACAGGATAAGCATTTGGCACTTTTTCAATATTTGCAAGAAATATATTGACATTCTGAATATTTAAATAGAGAATATCCCACCTGAGATATTGAAAACCCCAGTCACCAAGCGGACTGGTATTGCTTGGATTAATATTGCCAAGAAGGTAGTTCTGAGTTCCAAATTCGTGAGTATCATGCGATTCATCAGTAAGGGATGCAATAGGCAGATAACCAAATCCTCCGTACAAAGTGTTGGTATAAAAACTCATTAAATCTTTATCTGCAAGGTTAATGTCGGTCCAGAGAACCGCGTCCGAGAATTTGTCCACCGGAGTTTTGTCCAGAATTTTATTACAACCTGACAGAAAAAGGCAGATAAATATCAGGATAATTAAATATGATTTTTTTGTTTCCATGATTTTGCTTTTATTAAATATTTTTCTCATAAATTAATTTTTTCGGAATGCTAAAATGATACTCTTGCACCAATAGCATACGTCTTCATCAGCGGGTAACTGAACATATTGCTGATTTCCGGATCCATTATTTTATTTTTATTATACAAAAGGAACATATTTGATCCTGACACATAGACCTGTGCATTCTTGAGGTGAATGGCATTCTGGATTCTTGAAGGAAGAGTATAAACCAGCTGTAAATTTTTCAGACGCGCATAGTCACTTTTCTGGTAAAAGAAGTCACTCGGATAATCACTTCTCCAGTAAGCAGAATTCCTGTCAACAGCCCTGGGTTTTGTAGCATTAGTATGATCAGGAGTCCATCTGTCATCAGCCATATAGTTTAAGTAGTTTCCGGACAAGCCAATATAACTGGTATTTGACTCTTTAACCATATTGCCTGCTCCCTGGACCAGTCCATTAATACTCCAATTCCTATAAGTCAGGCTAAAAGAAATACCATAAGTTATTTCAGGAATGTTAGTCTTAAAGAGCAATGATCTGTCATCGGCAGTGATTTTCCCATCTTTGTTATAGTCCTGGAGTATAATATCGCCTGGCTGGGCACCATCTACATGCGGGGTGTTATCAACTTGTGCCTGGTCCTTGAAAATTCCAATTGCTTTGTACAACAACTGAGCGCCTTGCGGATGACCGGTCAGTACCTGCCATGCGACCGACTTTGCCGGTTCATCAAATGCAATTACCTTATTGCGTGCAAACGCAAAATTGCCACTTATGGAATACGAAAAATCTTTTCCTCCGCCATTGTAACCCAGGATTGCTTCAAATCCTCTGCTATCTACAATGCCAAAGTTTTCATCAGGCAGTGTAATACCAGTAAACTGAGGCACTGAGGCATTTCTTTTAACAAGAATATTAGTACGCCTCTCATAGAAGAAATCTACATTAAATGTAACCTTATTATTCAGGAATATGGATTCAAAACCTCCGTTATATATGTTGGCAACTTCCCATGTTATATCAGGATTGGTTGCTCCTACCTGGGAGAGTCCGACGTTATATTGTCTCGCTCCCATTACAGATCCGTTGCTTATTGAATAACTTGATAAATACTGGAAGGGTTCCACAAGGTCATTTCCAAGTTTACCCCAGGAAGCTTTGAGCTTCAGGAAATTTATAAATTTCACCTTATTCTGCCAGAAATCCTCTTTGGAGATATTCCAGCCAGCGAGAACTCCGGGGAAATTGCCCCAACGTCCGCTTGCTTCAGAGAATCTGAGTGAGCCGTCTCTCCTCAAAGAAAATTGCAATAAATATTTTTCTTTGTAATTGTAGCTGAATCTTCCAAAATAATTAACACGAGCATCAATAGCAACCGTTTCGCTGTTATCTTTTTGCGCCTGACCACCAACAAATAAGTAGGGCAGCTGATAGCTGATAAGATTCCTGCGGAATGCTCCGACTGTATTGGTGAAATAATCAGAGTTTTCATATGCCACAAATGCACTGATATTGTGAACACCATTTATAGTCGTTGTATAATCAGCTTTTACGTTGAAAGTTTTTGTTGTGGTATTGAAGTTGGAATTTGTTAATGAGATATCTGAATAGCCTCTCAGCGATCCGATTAAAAATGCGGAGCCGTCCTCGGCACCGGTATTCCCGGCAGCCAGGTATGCCGGAATATCCAATGCATACAAAGTCCATGGCTTCACCAAGACTTTCTGCGTGCCGTTAATAATATCATATGCATAGTAACTCGATAACACTAAACCACTAATACCCGGAATTTTAAAACTTCCGCTGAATATACTGTTGAGATAATATTTTTTTGAGTCGTTAAATCCAGTCTGAGAGGTAGCGGTTACAACAGGATTAGTACCGTATCCAATGTTATCAGGGCCCGGCAATCCATTTGGATAAATTGCAGGTGTTGTTGGAAACTGTCTCTGCAATGCATCGAAATTTGAACCTGTGGAAACCCCTGGATATGTTCTGTTCTCCTGTGAAAAGTTAATATCTACTCCAAAAGTAAGATACTCGTTAATCTTGGCATCAATAGCAGATTTTAAATTGTATCTGTTAAAAGCTGTTGAGCCATGTTTAAATATCCCGTCATCATACTGGGTGCCAAATGAAGTGTAATAATTTATGCCGCCGTTACTTCCTGAAATTGACAAATTCTGATTCCTGGTCTGGCTGTAATCTTTCAATACTGCCTTATACCAGTTTGTATTTGGGTAAGTCCATGGATATTTGCCGGATATAAATTTCGCAACATCATCAGCTGAAAACATCATTTGAGACGGGTCGACACCTTCATTAGTCTGCAATTCACGAATCATCTGCGCATAAGTTGGAGCGTCTGCCAGTTCCGGTATCTTCGTTGGTGAAATAAATCCCTGGTAAAAACTGTAATTCACTGATAAAGGAGCGCCTTCTTTTCCGCGTTTAGTTGTAATGAGGATAACTCCATTGGCAGCTTCAGCGCCATAGATTGCTGCTGATGCATCTTTAAGCACACTTATGTTTTCAACGTCGTTGGGGTTAATTGAATTCATATCCCTTCCCGGGATACCATCGATAACTATTAAAGGAGTATTATTTCCTAAAGTTGCAACACCCCTGACTAGAATGTTTGCTGCATCGTTTCCTGGTTCACCGTTTCCCTGCTGAATCACCGCTCCTGAAAGCCTGCCGGCAAGTGCATTGGATATAGTAGAAATTGGGGCTGTCGTAATCTCCTTGGCCGAAATAGTTGTAACGGAACCTATAACATTGACTTTTTTCTGTGTTCCGTATCCAACCACTACAACTTCCTGGAGACCAACTGCGGATTCTGACAGAGTTACGTTAATTTCTGTCGATGTTCCGATGGAAATTGTCTGAGCATCCATTCCAACAAATGAGAATATCAGACTTGTTGCGGCATCTCCTATTTCCAGGCTATACTTCCCGAAAACATCTGTCAATGTTCCGATGGTAGTTCCGGGAACAACTATGTTGACACCCGGAAGCGGGGCTCCGTTTTTATCGACAACGGTCCCGGTAATTTTTCTGTCCTGAGGATCAGTTCCTGCCCCAACTGGTGAAGAAAGTGCCGGAGTAGCTAAAACATTTGAAACTGTAATTAAAACAAGAATAATTGTAATTTTCAGTTCCTTAATCAGTCTTTTTAAGGCCGGGTACGTATATACCCATAAATCATAATGTTTTTTCATAACTTTGAAATGTTTTTGGTTTAGGTTAGTTTTAAAGAAATTGACTTAAGTGAAAATTGTGGGAAGCACCGTAATAGCTTTCCTTTTTTTTGCCAGTATTATTGATCTCATAGGCAATTGTTTTTAAAATTTATAAGTAAAATTTATTCGCTTTTAAGTGTTATTTTTCACTATGTAAATACCAAAAGTTCAACATTTTAAGATCCTGGTTTCTAATTTTGTTTATATCTCTTCGAAATTAAACTGAACCGGACTCTCACGAAATCCTTTTGTTTTAAAAGCATAATAAATAATACCTGCTGCTAACCATACTGTCCCCACTATTTTTGAAAGGACAGGCAATCCTATCCACATAACCAGGCAAAATCCAAAACCTATAAACGGAAGTAATAAATCCTTAAAAATATTACGTCGGTGTGATTTCAACGGCTTGACATAATAACACCAGAATGTTGCAATATTTACTCCCATATAACCAAGAAATGCGCCAAAATTAAGGAGGTCACAGGCATGCTCCAGAGGAAGGATTAATGATCCTATGAATACAAACACTCCTAAAAACATAATATTCCTTGAAGGATTATGTCTTTGCGGGCTCAGATAACCAAATATCTTGCGCGGAAAAATACTATCGCGCCCCATTCCGTATAATAAACGGGCAGCACTCACCTGTCCTGACATCCCGCAACCAAACTGGCTGATACTCATTATTACCGAAAACAGGCCAAATAAGAGGGAACCTCCTACCAGATGCATGATATCCAGGTATGCAGTATCCATATTGCTAAAGGTCTTCCACTCCGGCCAAACCATTTCGAACAGATATAACTGAATACTGCTTATGACTCCCGTAATTATACAAATCAGTATAATAGCCCAGACCATATTTCGTTTTGGATTCACCGTATCTTCTGCCAGGGTTGTTACACTGTCAAACCCAATATATGTCAGGGCTGCTAATGAAGTACCCGACAGAACCGAGGTGAAACTGAACGTTGCAGGATTATAAAATGGCTTTATTGAAAAAACACTGCTCCATCCTGTTTTCAGATAAAGAAAACGTACTGCAATTACAAAAAATAATATAACTACAGTTCCGGTGATCAACAGAACAAACATATTAACACGGTTTGTGGCTCTGATTCCGCCAAGATTCAGAAGTGACATCCCAATGGCTACAAGAAGGGTTAAAACCGGGAATGGCAGCCATGGCAGGAGTCTTTGAAGAGCAAGAGCAGGGATAATAATACTAATAAGCGGAACAATAAGATAATCCAGGATCATTACCCACCCTACAACAAATCCAAGGTGTGGATTCACTCCTCTTGCCACATAGGTATAGGCTGAACCTGCCATTGGAAACATAGTTGTCATCCGGCCATAGCTTATTGCAGTAAACATAATCGCAACCAGT
>JANYIW010000010.1 GCA_025358645.1 Bacteroidales bacterium | reverse complement strand
GATAATTATGTTCAGAATCCTGATTTAACTCAGAATTTTAACAGGTATGGATATTGCCTGAATAACCCTCTGAAATATGCTGACCCTAGTGGAATGTTAGCGAAGCAGAGGGATGAAAGCGATGCTGCTTTTGATGCTTATTTCTATTGGCTCTTCGATGGCAGTATGAGTTTTGGAAATATGGCTGGCGGCGGCGGTGGAGGGGGTGGTTTTGAAGGAGGACATTATGGTACAATGGGTAGTGGCTTTTACGATACTGGACATTACACTTACACTACTAGTGATGTGATGGGAAGTTTATGGAATGCCACCCCTGTTGATGGTAAATTTCACACTTATACGAATATATATGGTGATTGGTATCATACAAGCAGATCAACTATTACCTATAACAATACTATAGGTTTGTATGGCCTGACTGCTTCATTATATGGGGGTGGTATGCCAGCAGGACAAGAGGGTAAGCAAAAATTAATTTTTGATAACCTTAAGTATGCAATACCTGTTGCAATAACATGGGCTGCTGTTGGATCCACCGAAGGAGTTATGGCAGGCCAGGTTACTCCTGCTGGTTACGGTATTATATTACGTGGGCCTAACCGATTTCAAAGCATAGGATTTTCATCAGCTGGAGCAGGAGCTGGCTGGGTGGGCGCCGACGGTTCAATCGCAACAACATACTATTTCTATACAGGTGATGTAAATAATTTTAATAGATTTTCATTAGATGGGCAAGCCTGGGACTTAAGTATTTCTTGTGGAGAGGGATGGAGTGTTGGAATTAATTTAGCTTTTGCACAGGATCGGTATGGAGCCTATATTATAGGGATTGGACCATCTGCTGGTGTGGGAGCATCTCCTACTTTCTTTACCGGACAATATTCAATGACATTAACTAAAATATGGAAATAATGCTGGAAAAAGAACCTAAGTATGGATCAAAAAAGAAGAAGATTAGTTCTACAATATTAATTGTCTGTATTATAATAATTGCTCTATTCTTGTTCTTTTTCCTATCAACTAAGTTTTTATCAATAACACAAAAAGAAAATTATGAATATCGTTGGGTTGCTAAAAACGAGCACATTTATGGTAAAGTATTGAGAGTTTATCAGGATAAAGGAGTTACGTTCGTTACTCTTTCTGATTCTCTGAAGATATGTCTTCCATATTCTGAAAATTATGGTTATAAGAGTCCATATTTGAATTTTTTTATTGAGAAAGGAGATCTACTAGAAAAGAAGTCCAATAACGACACATTAATAATCTACAGAGAATCAAATCAGTATTTTTTTGTTCTTGGAAAGTTCATAAATCAACCTAAGTCAAGTCATTCAAATGAATAATAGCAATGAATGAGGGAATGCTTTTTGTATTTGAGTTAATAAAAAGCTTGGCTTGCCGGGCTTTTTAATTATAATGCTGCTACATTCTTAGCGAAGAAATCCTTAAACTTCTTATTTGTAAGCATTTTTTCAATGAGCCGGAAAATCGTTTGTTTATCTTCCTCGTCAAGCTGTTGAATGAGCCTCATTTGCTCGGTAGCTGTTTTATCTTCAATAACCACTTCCTGGGGGATCTTGCCATCGTAGTTAATAATCTGGTCGGTAGTCATATTAAATAGCTGGGCCATTTTCTGAAGCTCTTCCACTGTAAGTGCCCTGGAACCCTTTTCAATCTTACTGTAAGCCGACTTATCAACACCAATATGGGTGGCTACCTCAATCTGTTTGAGGTTCTTCTCTTCCCTGATTTCCTTTATGTTATCTGCTAAGATCATACCACAAATGTAGCTAAATAGAACACATTTACAAAAATGTTTATAAAATGAAAACTAATGAGTTTTTATATTAGAAACTTTATTCTATTTTTGTTGTGGTGAAATTAACCACAACAAAAATTTAAGCATGGAAATCAAGGAAATAAAGAACCGGCTTTCAATCTTAACAGTTCTCAATCATTACGGTTTAAAACCCGACAAGAATCAACGCCTGTGTTGCCCCTTCCATAATGATAAAACGCCGAGCTTCCAGGTTTACCCGGAGACCGGAACATGGACATGCTTCAGCAGCAACTGCAGTGCCGGGAGTGGCGACCAGGTAGATTTTATAATGAGAAAGGAAGGAATTACAAAACACCTGGCGATCCTGAAGGCACAGGAGCTGATGGGTGATCTGGGAGATCCTGGGCCACTGAAATCCAAATCCGTTCCGGATCTGAAACCTCAATCTGAACTTACCGCTGATCAGCGAACTGCAGTATTAACAGAAGCTTTCACTCACTTTGTCCGGAGCCTGAACGCTAAACCTGAGAAAGCAATTAACTACCTGGAATCTAGAAAACTCGATTACAAGAAACTATCATTCGGATACGATGCTGGAACTCTGCATAAGATTAAAGAGACCACTCCGGAGCAAAAACAGCTTTACCTGAAAGCCGGGTTACTTAAGCCCGATAAGTTCGAAAGAGAAAACAGCT
>JANYIW010000009.1 GCA_025358645.1 Bacteroidales bacterium | reverse complement strand
CCTGTAAAAATCCAAGCGATTACAGCTTTTTCCAAAGATTTCAAAGAACATTGGAATTTCTAAAAGAGAGTCCTAAAGATTCTGGTGAAAAATAGCCTGATAAATCAGGACTGGCAATATGTACTTGACCGAATGCTTACGATGCAATTGATTATTTCAAACGCAACAATATTCCATTCTGGGATAGCGGCAATGAGCCGACTGGACATTTGCTTTCTTCACAAATAGCTTGCTTAAATCATTTATTCTTTTTGAGACAGCGAGGAGATATTGCAACATCAATTCTAAAAAGTATTGAAAATAACGTAAAGTTTGCATTAAAAATGGACAATGGACTGGATAGTGGATATGTTGATTTTGAGGTAATCGGTTCAAAAAACTATTTAGGAGAGAAATTACACACACGAGGAGCTAATTCAACCTCAGTGGATGCAGTAATGCTTGCCGAACTTAATAACGGGACTAGAAAACTGTTTTTCATAGAATGGAAATATGTTGAGAGTTACACCAAGACCTCCAAAGCAGATGGAGAAAGTGGTAAAACAAGAAAAACTATTTATTCCCCACATTTAAATCAACCTGATTGCCCAATTAAAACATCTGATATTGAAGGCCTTTTTACCGAACCTTACTATCAATTAATGAGACAGACATTACTGGCCCACCAAATGATTAAAGCAAGAGAATATCAGGCAGATTCATATTATCATATCCATGTGATACCCAACGACAACAAAGACCTTAAAGATGTAAATACTGCTGACGGAAAATTAAAAGGAAATAAACTTGAAGATACTTGGGAAAATGTTTTAAAAAGCCCAGATTCATACAAAGCTATTGATCCAGCTGACTTCTTAAAATCTGCTTACACCTGCCTTGACTGCATAGCACCTATGACTTATTTAAAACAAAGATATTGGTAGCCAACCGGGACTTTAAAATAAGCACAGCTTGTAACACGGTCAATATGGGTAAGTTGCTTGTCACGGTTTTTGCTTAGCTCCTGCACCTATGACAAATTTGTAATGGTACTTGCACCCGGACACGCTCATCTGCACGCAATTAAAATCCTGCACCGTGATAAATTACTGCCTTCGAGATAATTTGTGCCGCGACACTGCGCCAGTGCCCGCCACCAAATTTGTAACCGGGGATAAGTTCGTGGCTTCGACAAACATTGTCCCGCGACCGCGCCAGCACTCAATAAAATTTGTACCATGACGGCAAAAACACGTGCCATACCCTCCTTGCACCGTGACAGCTTACCGGCTAAAGTACCAGGACCCTGCCCGGATGCTGCGTCGGGTAACACAACCTCCCCATATTGCCGGGCCGTTGGGTGTCATAGCGAGGCCGACTAAGTGACCTCCTACAAAAAAAAAAGCAATCTTAATCGAGTTATATTTTGACATTAAATACCTCCCATTTATTCAACCTGGATCTGTGACTTATCGAATTCTCAGCATATCAAACCGGCTTGCTCCTTGACAATAAACATTGCACAAACAACAAAGTTGCAAGCCTTTACTTCGCGGTCATCTCTTAAGTAACTACTTTTTTAAAGCGTTGAAATTTAGTCTTTTAAGTAGTTACTATTTTTGGGGCCATATGTACCCATACTGAGGGACTAGACAAAATAATCGCTACGACACCCAACGGCAAAAAGATTAATATTGGAGAAATAGAAATGGACAAAATTAAGGCGGAAGCAATAATTCAAAATGCTGTTGAATCGACAAAACCAAGATGGTCACAATATGACGAATCTTGGAAGAATATTGATACAGTTTTCATATTAAGAGGATATGAACAACAAGGCTTTCAACTCTTTAAAATGAAACCCGTTTTGATTAATCTATCAATTCTATCAATTGACTGTTTGGGAAACATTCTTCTAAAATATCCAAACAAGAAAAATTATGACAGACAGTTTGCTGGTTCCTTGACTACTGAATTCTATTTGGGTCTTCAACATGGTGTTTGTGGTAGAGAGGGAAAACTCTTTGCTGAAGCTATTCGAATATTTCTGGATCACAAGATTGGTAATCCCGGAAGAACATTTTGGAAGTTACTTTATCATATGCTTCAAGCTTGCACCCATTTAAAGCAAAGCTATTCATCAAGTTTTGCAAAGTATGTGATTTCCAAATATTCGTCCTTCAGCAATAAACCAAAAATTTCGGAAAACGATTTTCTTAACATTACAACCTCAGAATGGGAACTTTTCCTTAACAAAGCCAAACCTTGGAAAGAATTAATGGGCATTGGTCCAAATGTATTTGACTTCATATTTGGGGATTTTACAGAAGCCCATTTCGTTAAGAACTCCTACAAATTTGATTCTTCAAATCAGCATTTTTTAACTGTAACTGGCATTGCTCATCTAATAGTGCCATTTGACAGAGAGACTACAGCATCATTTCTTAAAAACCTTGATCTTGCTATGAGTCTCAGGGAGATTAATAAGGGAATTTATACTTATTGTTCTAAAACTGAAAGTGCAAATTATGGATTTTGCAGAGATAGCTATAAATGCAGGGGCTGTAATGTTAATGCTATTTGTGACAGACAATTTTGAATTTAAAAATATAAATCCTCAGTTGCACCTTGATAAAAAATTGCTACGAACACCCAATAAAGAGGACTTCATGTGGCATGTAGTGCCAAGCATGAAGTCTCACGTTGCTCTAAATCCGGTTACCTGACCTTTTTCTATGCACTTACCACCGTTATTCGTGTTCCATGAACAGCTATCTGAGGATACTTATTTCGCTGTTTTTGAGCAAAATACACCTCTCCGTACTAAAAATCAGTCATTTTAGGATCACTTTTTTCCGGCTATCAGTTTGGGATATGAAATTTCCGCGTTCGCTGGTAACGGCTTAAATCAAATGAAAATTTACGGACTAAAGAAGGTTAT
>JANYIW010000358.1 GCA_025358645.1 Bacteroidales bacterium | reverse complement strand
TATACTCATGCGTAAATACCTAAATTTATTGCATTAACAAAAATCGGCTGTTTCCCTCGAATTGATGTTAGTTCTTTTAAAGAAAGCAAATGAGCGTCTATAATTATGTTATACTTTAAATCAATTTCATAGCAAATATCTGGTATCTTATTCTCATCCTTACCAGAATAATCCCTATCGAGTAAAATTAGAATATCATAATCTGAATCACTACGGGCTTTGCCTTTTGCTTGCGATCCAAATAACAAATTGTTATTGAATCTTAAAGCTGTTTTTTAGTCTGGAGAAGTAAATTTTGCTCAAAAACACCGGCACAAAGATCCTCAGATTACTATTAACGTAACACGAATAACGGTGGTAAGTGCATATAGCGCACCTAAACACGGCAATAGGCGGTGTTGACAGTAGGACATTATTGTCCAATTGGTTTTAATCCACTTGTTTTAATACGTATATCAATATACTTTTTAAACTCATCAAATGTCATGTTTTGAGTTTCAGAACTAATCTTATCACGTATTTCACGCATCATTTTCACTGCGTCAAACGATTTTTCTTTTTTAGTCTTCATAATGCAATAAATCTTTAGGACTACGTATCTCAATCATAGGGTATCCAAGTTTATAATTGACAGAATTATACCCTTTAATCCTGTCCAGATTTACAATATGTTTAAAATTCCAACTTGCAAGAACATCAACCCTGTTAATCGTAGCAAGTGCAATATGTCTGCAATCTTCAAGACTTGTTTTGCCAACAACTTTCTCAGATATATAAGAATCTGCAAGTTTAATAGCTTCCTCAGTTAACTGAACACGCTCAAACTTATCAGGTGTGAATTTATATAACAACTCACGAACATTTTGAGGAGCACCAGTCAATTCTAAATCAAGCAAGTCCGAAATAACAAATACTATTTCATTGTTTTCAAGTCTTTTGAAGAGGTCCTGAGTCACCTCACTAAATTCCTCATCAAAGTATGCGCCAACTACTGAAGTATCTATGTAGATTCTTTGTTTCATCTTGTCATTTTAGCAAATTTACAAAGAATATCAATTAACACGAAATCTTTGTGAAATTCGAGTCCCGGGTTTAGTGCACACAGGGTACCTCATTCCTGGCACTTTATGCCGATTGAAGTACTGTTTTTTACCTAGGTAAGGATTAAAAGACCAGGGTTAAGAAAAATTTATCGTTGGCTATCAGTCATTGATGTAAATTCCATCTCCTGTCCCAATCCATATTTTATTATCTGGTGATTGTTCGATCGCAAACACACTCACATGTTTAAAACCTGAGTTGTCAGTGAAGCAGGTTTCTCCATTGTATACTGAATATCCGGATGGAGTGATACACCAGATATTATCATCTTTGTCTAAAGTTATGTGATTTATATGTCACTCTTTTATGTCAGGAAATTGCCACATAGCTTTTTCGGTTTTGTTGGTCCCGGTAGTTAGGTAGAAATTGACTGGTCAAGATAAAGTTATCCAGATGCCAAACTCCCAATTAACGGACGAGAGTTGTCAAAACAGGAATTAAAAATGAACTTACCCAAAGATTGCTATCTGTTCTTAATGCATGCATGGTTCCGGCTGGAACAATAAAGACTTTGCCTTCCGTTAATTTAACCTCTTCATTTTCCAAAACTCCAAAGCCGTCTCCTTTTATACAATAAAAAAGCTCATTATGGTTCGTGTGTTTATGGAGTGCAACTTTTTTATCCGACTTTATATGATAGACATTAGTTACAATGTTTGCTTTAATTGTCTCTAAATTCATGAGTTACGTTTATTTATTATGGTTTTTTAGAAATCAAATTATTACGCAAAGTAAATTGTTTTATAATAAATAAAACTTTAAAAAGATATCTCTCAGCCAAACTCTTGCTTTTGAGAATTGGAAAAAATCCAACTTCTTTTGGTTTTTCAGGGTCGGTTAGTGTGTCAGCAAAACCAAAAGTGCCTGACTGCGGGTTGGATGAATTTTAAATTTTTTGTGTGAGGACATAGTCCCGGTGGGAAGTTTAGAGTTTCCATTTCACGTTGAGGCTTTCTTAGAAGCAGTAATTAGTCCTATTATCATCTAATAAAAAGTTGGCTAGGTATTAATACAAGTACCTCCACTTTTATATTGCCATGCGGTGTGGTGTAAAATATAATTTTATTGTTTTCCATGGCTTCCTCCTTCTATTATTTTTATTTCATCATCAGTTAATTCATAAAGCTTGTAAACCATTTCATCTATTTGCTTTTCTAATTGGCTGGTATCTGATTTGGGGGTTTCTGCTTTGATGGAAAGAATTTTATCAACTAGGGTTATGAAAGGTTTCTCGTGTAATTTTGAAATTTGTGGTATTGGTAAATTTTCTAAGAAATTCGTCCTATATCTTAAATATCCTCCACCCATGTGCATTCCACCAAATAGAATTTCATAAACCTTGGAAAGTAATTTAGAATTGAGTACTGCAAGTAATAGCTTAATTTCAACCCCAATTTTTCCAGTTAATGAGCCAAAATAAATTCCACCTTGATGTATGTGATACTCACTATCTAATGTTGCCGTAATCTCTAAAGCATCTTCAGCAATTAAAATTTTGTCGCTTATAATTTTTCTATACCGCTCTGAAGTTTCAGAAATTACATTTTTAAAATCGGCTTTAGAAATGTAGGAACCCTCCCTAATTAGAGACCATTTCTCAAATTGATATTGCTTAACTATTTTATGATACTCTTCAATATTTGATTCTGATTCATATTTTGCTGGGATTCTCAATCCTTCTGAAAAACTAATATAGTCTGAGAGTGGTGTATTTGCCTTGATTAGTGAGTAAATAATATCAATTTGTCTTTAGCCTATGTTGATTGAAAGCTCTGTGCGGCTGTATTGTTCACCACTAAGTTCAATTGCGAAGAACAAATAAGTTTCAATAACTGTCCGGTCAACCTGGTTGGTGTCAAACAATGTTGCGTGTTTCAGCACTTCTTCTTTTGAAAGTTGAAAAAGCAAATCAACGTATTTCCATTCGCTTGTTTTAGCTTTGGCTTCATCAAACTTTTTATCGCCAATATAAGTGTCATTAAATTCTGCGTAGGTTGGGTTCTGCAAAGGGGCGCGGCGTTTAGTTACATAGGCTAACTTTTCAAAAAGTTCAATACCCTTTTCAGTGAGATTACCTTTTGCAAATGACTGCAAAGTTTCTCTTATGTTCGATTTTATTTGTTCTGCTGTAATTCTATTTAAGTTTCTTTAGGTTTTTATTCCCAAGCAGGGATTTCATTTGAGTTATAGCAATTCTGTTTAATTGCACCAATCGTTCGCTTTGCTGTAAACTCTGATGAATAAGAACAGCGTTGATGCTTTCCATGTTTGAAAGTACTACCAATTGTTCTATAGTAGCCATATCTCTTATGTTTCCATCGGCACTTTGATTTTCATTTCGCCACTGAATAGCAGTTTTTCCGAATAAAGCCACATTCAGCATATCAGCTTCATTGGCGTACACAAAACTTATTTGCTGCTTAGTTAATTCAGCAGGGATGAGTTTTTCTTTTATTGCATTAGTGTGGATATGATAATTTACTTTTGCAAGGGTTCGTTGAAGGTTCCAATCTAATTTAAGCCGATCGTTTTCATCCTCTTTAAGGCGTTGGTATTCTCTGATTAAGTAATATTTAAATTTTGGAGAAATCCATGAGCCGAACTCAAAAGCAATATCTTTATGAGCAAAAGTGCCACTTCCGTATCGTCCTGGTTTAGAAATTATACCAATAGCTTTTGTCTTTTCAATCCATTGTTTAGCCGATAAAACAAAACCATTACTTCCACTTTCATTTTTAATGTTACTGAATTCAGTTATATTAAAATCAGGATTGTTGATTTGTTCCCACAACCCCATAAACTCAACGGTATATCTGGTACTCAGCCAGTGAGAGATGACTAATCCGGTTGTTTCGTTATTTTTAAACCTTGCCATGTCTGTTAATGAAATGAAGTCCTCTTTGTTTTGAGAATAAAGAACAATTTCAAAACTCTCAACATTAATCGTTTTGTTTTTTGCCATATCGTATTATTAATTATGGCGATTTTGCCATAGTTAAATTTTATTTTATTACCAACCACGTAACCAATTCAAAATTATTTGTTTCGTTAATCCGTTTCGATTTTGGAATTAACAATGCGCCTCTGTCATTGCCTGTAATTTTCTGGCTACTTCTTTTATTAAACACTCTGCTAATTTCGTCAATTGCCTTTGTTAAAAGTTCTGTGTATTACTTCATGTCCTCGCCTTGATGAGTTTCGGTATTAAACAAATCACACAATTCTTCAAAGGGTTGAGATTTTCCTGAACACATTAAGCGATATATTTCAAGAATATGCTTCGCATTGGTATAGTTAAGCCGTATTTGCCCATCATCACGAATGTAAACTAAAAAATATGGTTGAAGTGGGTTTACTTCTTCATTACCTTCAGTGTCGCCCTTTTGTTTTAAGTACATAAAACCAAACATCGTTCATTTAAAAGTTCAAAGTATTTAATAACTGCAAGTGCTTCGCTGTCGGCAATAATACAACCGTTATGCTTTAATATTTTATTAATTGCTCCTTTAACTCCATCTTTCTGAAATTCATAAAGCATAACCCATACTTCACTTTCAAAGAAAGAACTGTCCTACAGTTCCTCTGTTTTTGTTATCCCTTATGGATGAAAGATTTATACTCATTTATTCAAATTAATTTTAAAATCTGAAAATAGCCAAAATATGCTTCTTATTGTTCTTATATTCGTCGAAAAACTTGCAAGCTTTGGTTTGCGGGTCGGCTTGTGAGGCTTTGACTTAAAGTTAAACAAAATAATTTACGTGATCCATATCCATTTTTGTTTCCATACACACCTCTGATCGTATTTTAAAAATCCTTACTTTTGCATCCTTACTGATAATTTTATAAGCTCAACCAAGAGATGAAGATTTCATATAACTGGATTAAAGATTATTTAAATATTGATCTCGAACCTGCCAGGGTAGCAGAGATACTTACAACTATCGGGCTGGAAATTGAAGCAATGGAAGAATGGGTTTCTGTAAAAGGAGGCCTCAACGGTGTCATAATAGGAGAAGTACTGACATGTAAAAAACATCCCGATGCCGATAAACTTTCTGTGACTACAGTTGATATTGGCGGCCCGCAACCGCTTCAGATAGTTTGTGGCGCCCCGAATGTTGCGGCAGGTCAAAAGGTTCCTGTAGCAACTGCCGGAACTGTTGTTTTCAAAGGAGCGGAGAGTCTGGAGATCAAAAAATCGAAGATACGAGGAGTATTATCTGAAGGAATGATATGCGCGGAAGATGAACTGGGCTTGGGTAATTCTCATGACGGTATTATGGTCTTAAACCACGATGCAAAACCCGGAACTCCTGCAGACAGTTATTTTAAGATTGTAAAAGATCATGTTTTTGAGATAGGACTTACTCCTAACAGGATAGACAGTGGATCGCACTTTGGCGTTGCGAGAGACCTTGCCGCTTATATGAATATTAATGCCGGAATGGATTCCAAAGCTGTGCTCCCTTCAGTATCAGATTTTAAACCTGATAATAACAACAACCCTTATGAAGTTATTATTGAAAACACTATTGACTGCCCGCGGTATACAGCCATTACAATCAGCGGTGTAACAATAGGCGAATCACCTGATTGGCTTAAGAATAAACTCAGGGCAGTGGGTCTCAACCCGATTAATAATGTAGTTGACATAACAAATTTTGTCCAGTACGAAGCAGGTCAGCCATTGCATGCATTTGATGCTGACAAAATTGAAGGAAAAAAAGTCATAATCAGGAACCTGACTGAAAAAAGTAAATTCACAACCCTTGATAATGTTGAGAGAAGTCTCTCTTCACGCGATCTTATGATCTGCAATTCAAAAGAAGGAATGTGTATTGCCGGTGTATTTGGAGGAATTAAATCAGGTATAACTGCCTCAACGAAAAATATCTTTCTCGAAAGTGCATATTTTAATCCTGTTGCAATACGTAAGACTTCAAAGAGACACGGATTAAAAACGGATGCCTCATTCCGGTTTGAAAGAGGCGCCGATCCTGATATTACTATATGGGCTTTAAAGAGGGCAATAATGCTTATTAAAGAGCTCGCTGGGGGATTGATTTCATCGGAGGTGGTCGATTCTTACCCGAACCCAATCAGAAATGTTAAGGTTGATGTTAACTATAATAATATTAACAGGCTTATAGGCAAGAAGATTGAACCTGATACTATAAAGAAAATTCTTTCTCTTCTGGATATTGAAATTATACACGATGACGGAGTCAATATGACTCTGGTAATTCCATCATATCGTGTTGATGTAAAACAGGAAGCCGATGTTATTGAGGAGATCCTGAGAATTTATGGCTACAATAATGTTGAGGTGGATCTGCATGTCAATTCAACTCTTTCTTATCCGGAAAAACCCAATAAGGAAAAGGTTATCAATATTGTATCTGACCTTCTTTCAGCCAATGGCTTCTCTGAAATAATGTGCAATTCCCTATGCCCTGCAGGCTGGTACGATCAAAACGATGATTTCGATAAGGAGCAACTTGTGATGCTTGCCAATCCACTCAGTTCCGATCTGAATGCAATGAGACAAACTCTGCTGTTTGGAGGCCTCAACGCTGTAATCTGGAACATTAACAGGCAGAACCCCGATCTTAAGCTTTACGAATTTGGACATTGTTACTTTTATCATAAATCAGATCAGCCCTATCCCAAAGTAACTAATTTTACGGAAAAAACCTCCCTCGATCTTTTCATCTCAGGAAACACAGGGCGTCAGAGCTGGAATTACAGGACTAATACTTCGGATTTCTTCAATATAAAATCATCTGTTGAGATGATTCTTTCAAGATTAGGAGTTAAACCGGAAAGTTTAACAACCGGAGAGACAGATAAAAAATATTTTGCAGAATCCACTGCTTATATCTTTAACAATAAGTTAGTTGCTGAGGCAGGGCGCATCTCAAAAAGTTATCTTTCAAAGTTTGATATCGGACAAGATGTTTATTGGGGCCACATTGAATGGGATTATCTTCTTAAATTGATTAAAAAACATTCAATCTCTTTCAGTGAGCTTTCCAAATATCCAACGGTGAAACGCGATCTTGCTTTGCTGCTCGACAGAGGTATTAAATTCTCACAGGTCAGAGATATTGCATTGCGGACAGAAAAGAATATAATCCATGATATTAATCTGTTCGATGTATATGAGAATGACAGTCTTGGAAAAAACAAGAAATCTTATGCCGTCAGTTTTATTCTGCGTGATGATCTCAAAACAATGACTGATAAGAATATCGACAAGATTATGAATAATCTCATTAAGGCTTTTGAGAATGAACTTAATGCACAGATCAGATAAATAATGAAAAAGAAGAGGGTTGAATTGATTAAAGGAGATATAACCTTACTCGATGTTGATGCTATAGTAAATGCGGCTAATAACTCTCTTCTTGGAGGTGGCGGTGTGGATGGAGCGATTCACGCTGTAGCCGGACCAGATCTTTTCACTGAATGTGAGAAACTTAAGGGATGCGAAACCGGTCAGTCAAAAATCACAAACGGCTACCGGCTTAAAGCAAAATATGTTATTCATACTGTGGGTCCGATATGGCGGGGAGGGTTTCAGGATGAATATTCATTACTCGCATCTTGTTATCAGACCTGCCTTAAACTTGCAAAAGAAAAAAAAATAAAGACCCTGGCATTCCCCGGCATTTCCACAGGCGCTTACGGATTTCCATTTGACCTTGCTGCTTTGATAGCTGTGACTGAAACTGAAAGATTCCTGAAAAAAAACAGCTATCCTGAAAAGGTAATCTTTGTCACTTATGGTGACGACAACTATGAAACTTACAGGAAGCTTATGGATAAATGATTGCACTTTTAAGATCAGTCAGAAACTTTTTCTCTCTCGTAAAGTTCAGCCATACTGTCTTTGCAATGCCTTTTGCTCTTATTGGTTTTTCAATCGCCGTCTCAAAACAAGAATTCGACTTAAGTATCAGATTGTTGCTTCTTGTTATTCTCTGCATGATCTTTGCCAGGAATGCTGCAATGGGATTCAACCGGCTTGTTGACAAGGATTTTGATACTCTTAACCCAAGAACAAAAAAAAGGGAAATACCATCCGGAATAATCAGTGTCAGAGCTGCAGCAATATTTGTTATTCTCAATGCAGGTCTCTTTATAGCTACAACAGGTTTTATTAACCGGTTAACACTATTTCTTTCTCCTGTTGCACTTCTAATTATCTTTGGATATAGTCTGACCAAGAGATTTACAGCACTCTGTCATTTTGTACTTGGATTGGGGCTCAGTCTTGCTCCAATCGGCGCCTATATATCAGTTACAGGTAAATTCAGTATTCTGCCTCTCATTTACTCATTTATTGTACTTACGTGGGTCAGTGGGTTTGATATCATTTATGCTCTTCAGGATGATGAGTTTGACAAGTCAAACCAGCTCCACTCATTGCCATCAGCTACGGGCAGAAAGAAAGCACTTACTATTTCAATAATTGTTCATAGTATCACCTTTGCACTTGTACTATTCGCAGGATTTTACGGAAAGAGCGGATTGTTTTTCTGGGCGGGCGCAACTCTGTTTACTATATTATTAATTTATCAACACAGCATTGTCAGACATGACGACCTTAGCAGAGTAAACCTGGCCTTTGGAACAACCAATGGAATTGCCAGTCTCCTTTTCGCTATTTTTGTCATTCTTGACCTGATTATAAGATACCATTAATTTGAATTTTATTTCACAAGGAATTGTTCTTATTAAAGTTTTTTTGTTTCTTGGCACCTTAAAAAAATGTTTTTATGGGGGAATTAATTATTAAAGAGGTACTTACCAGAAAAGACCGGCGCGACTTCATTTATCTGCCCGAAAAAGTTCACAAAAATGAACCTGACTGGCTTCCTCCTATTTATTTGGATGAATGGGAATTATACAATAAGAAGAAAAATAAATCATTCCAGTATGCAGATGCAATCCTTTTACTGGCTTACAGGGATAAAAAACCTGTTGGCAGAATAATGGGGATTATTAATAAAAGGTATAATGAAATTAATAATGAACAGCATGGTCGTTTCTGTTTCATGGAGTGCTATAACGACAAGGAAGTTTTTCACACTCTCATAACCAGAGTCGAAGAGTGGGCCAGAAAAAATGGCATGACAAGGATAATAGGTCCATTGGGATTTTCTGACAAAGATCCTCAGGGTTTTCAGATAGAAGGATTTGAATATCCGCTGTTTATGACAGCTCCAAACAATTCAGAATATATGCCCGGGCTTCTGGTGGAAGAAGGCTACGATAAGAAGGTTGACCTTGTAAATTATCTCGGTAAGATACCAGAAATATTTCCTCTGATTTATGAAAAAGTACTTGCACGAATTGAACTTAATAAAGAGTATAAAATCATTGAATTCAATTCTAAAAAAGAACTCAAGCCACATATCATTGGTGTACTGGAACTTATGAATGAAACATTTGCGGAAATTTATGGATTTGTTCCTCTAAATGATAAAGAGAAAACAGACTTCGCTGCCCGCTACCTTCCTATCCTCGACCCGAAATTTATAAAAGTTATTGAATCAAATGGGAAATTAGTCGGCTTTGCCGTAGGTATGCCGGACATAAGTAAGGGCATAAGAAACGCAAATGGGAGATTGCTGCCATTTGGAATTTTTAAGATTCTTAAAGAATCCAAAAGGTCAAAAAAACTCCTTATGATGCTTGGAGGTGTTAAGAAAGAGTTCAGAGGAAAAGGACTTGAAGTACTGATGGGGGTCAAAATACTTCAATCTGGCATTAAGCATAAAATGGATACCTTAGACAGTCATCTCGTA
Source organism: Bacteroidales bacterium (assembly GCA_025358645.1). Taxonomy (GTDB): domain Bacteria; phylum Bacteroidota; class Bacteroidia; order Bacteroidales; family VadinHA17; genus LD21. The sequence goes on along the minus strand of JANYIW010000358.1, from coordinate 11,741 downwards.
CTTGAAAGCAATACCAAGATGAGGAGTGAGTATGAAAGAGTCGGATGCAAAGTAGTTAAGAAATTCAGGATATACCAAAAAGAGCTTTAGAGGATTAGAAACGAAAGAATACAGAGAATCCCAGCATCTCTTTGAATTGAATTCTGGCTGTTCTTTTCCGGGTTCCATCAGGCCTTAAAACCGGCCGTCCATTTTTATACAGTTCATCAGTTTTGGTATCATCATCAAAAATTAAATGGGTATTGAACCTTACATCAGTGAACCAGTTGAGATTTACTGTAGCTATCATTTCCCAGTCAACATCTACATTCTGAGGGTAATGAATATAATTGGTAAATAATTGTAACCGGTTTACAATTGTTACCGTTTCAATGGGTTTGTACATATGAGTTATCATAAAGCTTACTCCCGGTTCATTCAGCGATTTTCTGTTTTTTGGAATTCCATATAAAGTCTGATCAATATGAGCTGTATCAGTAACAAAAGTACCCTTATACGAGAAGGGAGAAAAGTTAAGTGATGTATTTTTATTTGGTTTATAATCAAGACCAAAACCGATGGTCAGGATGGCCGGGTTCATGAATTTAGATACAAGAATTGAAGTATCGTGGGTGTTAGCATTCTGTGTATAGTTATACCCCCTGGCCAGCTGAGTCTTAAACAATAGAATTGCACTAAAGTCAAATTTCCCGAATGCCTTATGATTAAGTTTTGAGTTGGTCTCCAGAAGATCAAGGTTTTTTCTGATATCATTTTTACCTGACTTAAGGTACCCGAATTTAAGTCGGGCAAAATTATTCGAGGATAGCTTTAATGCCTTATTATTATAGTCAGCATATCCGGTTACATCCAACGCGGTTGAAACACTATTCTCCCCTCCTCTGACCCAGTTACTCAGAGAGGCCTGATTTAGAATGAAGGAAGTTTCAGTACGGTATTTCCAAAATTGTGATTTAAGTGCAATATCCTGAATACCAAGTAGTTTTGTATTATCGAGAGGTTTAATATTAATTTTTGCATTGGCATAGTGTCCCTGTCTTATAGGTCTTCTGAAGTTGACTCCCTTCTCAAGATAGAGACCGATTGTATTTCTTGCCGGATTACCCAGCCAGATTGTTACTGAATCAGAAAATTCGTTTTTCAGCCAGTAACGCATCACCTTCTCCGACTTTGAATTCATCATTATTGGAGTAACTGATTTACCTAAACCCGTTAAACTGATGACCGTAGAATCGCGCCCATCGAGGTAGTTTAGTATGGAAATGACAGCAGCTTTAATAGAGTCGCTCTGAAAAGGATGATTAAAATATTTGAATGGAAACTGTGAATATGATGAAGTTACCTCATGTAAAGTATCAATTATCACCAAAATAGTAGTATCCTTTAATTCTGATCGTCCGCGGTGAAGTGAATCTCGTTTACCACCAAACAAATCAGAGGTTGTCTTTACACTTGTATCAATTGCTGCATTAAACTCCGGTCTGGAAACAACCGGGATCTTTAGTCTAAGGGGTTCCCATATATAAAATTTGTCCCATGAAATGCTGAGCGAATCATAAGGATATTTTGTGAGCATTCTCTTTAATGAATCAAAAGGTTGATGTTCTGCCTCATATATCAAATGGCCAAATGCCTGCCTCAAAGGATCACCTGGATTCTTCCAGAATTGAGTATGAAATCTTTGTTGAAGATATATAAGGGACTGGCTTTTTGAAAGTGTAATATTTGGCTTCTTTTGATTTCCGCTGATGATCACACCGTTTCTTTTTAAGGAATCAATAATACTATTCTTTGAAATATCGCTTTTATAGTTTTCCTGAGAAAAAGCTGATATATTGATGCTTATAAAAATGAATACCAGAAATATTTTTAGAATCCGATCTCTCATGATTTAATAATTTTCAAAACAGTTTCCATGGTTGAATATATCACAAAATACTTTTAATTTTACAAAAATTATTTTCAAAATTGATTAGCCGAATAATGATAACGGGAAATAACCTTGTTCCAATATACAAGAACATCAAAAACAGAAATTTATTTTCTATCAACAGGTAAGAATCTGCTATCCACAAGGGTACTTCACCCCACATCCCTACCGACAAGTCAGGACAGGCTCTGAAGGGTAGCTCATATCCAAAGTCCTGCTTTGCGGGAAAATCATTTACCGGTTTGAAATAAAGTATAAGAAGCCCGGAGCGAAATTTGGGAGAAAGCTGATCCTCTTTTATAGATATTCTGAGTGATATTTTGGGTGGAATAATATCTGAATTCCAAACCGAGCCGCCGATAGTTATAACCTACACCAAACAACATTCTTGATGCAGGCGAAAAATCATAATGAGCATCAGAATGGAATGCAATGTATGAACTGCCGAGAATAAAATTCGGAACAAAAGCAACTCGTAAAAACAACCGTTGATTCTGATTGATATTCAGGTAATAATTAACACCTATTGGTACTTCTATCGTCTTATAATCAATAATATATCCATCATGAAATGAATTGAAGGTATTATCGGAATATACAGTGTGATAGGAGTAAAAATTTGATTCGGCGAAGATGCTCCATTTATAATTGTTAAAGGCCAGAAGATACTCTGCTTCTGCACCGAACCCGAAACTGCTTTCCAATGAAAAAGTTACTTTCGAAGCATCAACGTAGTCCTGTGCAACCAGTTTGATTCTGTTTAAGTTTGTTCCGAATTTAAATCTAAAATTGGCTTTGTTCATTCGTGTACTTTTAGGAACGGTATAATCAGTACCTTTGCATATATGGTAGTTGATAAAATACTTAACCAGATCTTTACTACTATACGAAACCTTCCTTACTTCATCAGAGTCGCCGCAAGCTAAATATTGCTTCAGTTGTTCCTGGTAAGAATTGTTCAACAAGGACTTCTCAACTATGCCGGGAGTAATCTCCAGACGATATTCCTTATAATACAAAGGTTCTATTGGCGAATTTCCAATACTGTAAAAGAACAGATTTTTTCCTTCGTCGAAATAAGAATAAAGTGAAGCTACTTTACCCTCAACCAGTATTTTTAAATAGGCATGTCCTTCCTCCCATTCCGGGCTGTTAACTGTGTCTTTCAGTTGGGTAATCCGATCGGGAGAGACATCAATTTTAATCAAAGCCCTAATACATTTTATTTCATCTTCAACTCCAAATTCTTCAATTTTCGACAATTCAATTTTTTCAATTTTATTGTTACCTTTTAATTTATATTCAAAATTCATTAAGGATTCAGCATTACCGCTATTTATGATCAGACAATCAGTTTTTTTGTGGTCATTAGTCACAATGTATCCTTCAATAAATTTCATTTGGGCTGCCGAAATTAACCATAGACCAGAAAAAAATACGAAGAAAATTAGGCGTTTGGAACTCATGACATTAAGCGTTTAATTTGAATTATATAGATGAATGTCAGATTAATATCAGACATGGGTCTGGTAAATAAGAAGACAAGCAAATAACCGTAAAAAAGTGACTATAAAAAATAGGTGGAATCAAGAGAGTCCACCTATTGTAAATAACGTACTGTCGAATTAATTCATTGGAGTATAAACGTTTAATTCAGCAAGAAATGCATAAAAATTAGACCCTTCCAACGCAACATATTTGATGAATCTGGCTGTTGGAGTTGTCGTACTTCTGAATTTTTGACCAGAATTGACAGAAGCATCCATTGGGAATGTTCCAAAATCAATCCAGTCAGTTCCGTTATTGCTGTAGAAGAACTGGTGTTTGGTTTGTCCACCACCATTGCCTTGTCTCCTGAATACTTCGATGCTCGAAATAGTAACTTCCTTACCCATATCAACAATAAACCAATGAGGATACCCCGGATTACCGCCACTCCATTGCGTATGCCAGAATGTATTCAATTTATCATCTATTGCTGCAGTAGCCAATCCGTTTGGTGCACCTTCGGCTGGTTCTTGTGTACTAAATCCGGCAATTTTCCATTCTGTTTTATTGACTTTTGCATCATAGGCTACAGGCAAGGTAGTCCATGCTGTAAGGAACGTGTCAATGGAAGCTTTTTCCGGAACATAAACCGAACGGAAAGAAAAGGGAGTACCATTTTTCCGGTCTGGTAACGCTATTTGAGAAGAATCAGGTGATAAAAAAATGGTTTTAATACCTGATGATTCCGTCGTATAGCGAATTTGGGTTCCTCTTTCCAGAGCATCGGCCGTTAACCACAGTGTCTTAAGCTGTTTCCCGTCAAAATCAAACCCGTTGTTTGTTCGTGGAAACAGCCTTTCCCGGTAAATATCTCCATAGGCAGTTCCGGCAACCGACACTTTAATGGAACGGTTTCCTTCATTATTAAAAGTGTATATATCAAAGATATATGATTTCTCCACAAGATTTGGAATGACCAGATTCAGGGAATCCATATCTTTTGTCATTGAGTAATCAACAATCATTGAATCAGCACGATTGTTCCAATAAACAAGAACGGTATTCACATTATAGGCATTGGCCAGATATCCGGAGATTTGAATCCTGTTTTTTCCGGGATACAAAACCACGGAATCCATTTTGGTCAGATAAACAATTTCACCATCTTTGATATATTTCTGGTGAATATCCATCATGTCTTTACATGAGTAGATTCCTGCAACAATTAAAGGAACAAGCAGAAATTTATAAAATGAAATTCTCTTCATCATAGCTTTTTTTTAGTTATAAACTTCAATAATATTTCCCCACCAGCTTAACTCTGCGAAGTCAACATATCCGGCTCCATCCCAGGTTTCCCAGACTACCAGGCGGAAATATCTGATTTCAGAAGGATTAGCGAGCTGATCGAAATCAAACTCATCGCCATTAATAGCATGAACCCGGTCTTCGTCAGTAATCTGACTTCCAGGACCCGAAGGTTTGGTTGAAATACATACTTCTCTCAGTTTTTGCCATTGTGACAAATCATTAGGATCAGCAGGCATCACGGCTGCTCCGTAAACATCGTACTTTTTTGGATTTCCGTGAGTATAAATCAAATGACTACCACCATCCACATCACGTTGATATACTCTGAACCGGCTTAATTTAGCCTTTACTCCAAGATCGATGGTAAAGATCTGAGGCCATGGATGATCACCCTGGGTGTGTCCATGTGTGGTGAAATTATCATCAATCAAATTTTCATATCTAAATCCCCAGGCGCTCCATCCGGTATCGCTGGTCAGAACTACTTTTCGCATCCTGGTTTTATCAAATTTTTGTTCAAACAGCGGAGTGAGCTTTTCACCCTTAGGTTTTATAGTATCGGATACATTGTCCCAACGGTCGCGAATCACCGCTGCAAACTTAGTTGGTACCGATTTCATGTTCCGGATAGAATACTTTGATATTAACTGTGAAGTATAAACAGTATTTACTTTTGTCAATTTATGCGTAATAGTATCTTCCGCAAAAATTTCGATTGAAATAGGGGCCTCATACCTGTTGATCCATGAAAACCTGGCTCCTCCGAAATCAGTAGTGATGATCAGCGAATCCTGAACTAATTTGATGGGAGGAACAAGCGGTGAAGCATTAATTTCGACAGGCTCTGACTTGTTTCCACTTCTGTCAACAGCATAAATTTTTGCCGTACGTTCATCAGTATCTCCAAAACCCATCACTTTAAGTTTATTTTCGAAGTAGGATACTTGTACTTCGCCTTTTACTCCGCCAACCAGGTCGTATTCTGCTTTTATATATAGCAGATCATTATCAGAGGGTTGTTTATATTCTACCTCAAATCCTCCGTGAAGCGGAGTGACTGAGATGATCTCTACTACCCCCGGGGCGACTCCATCATTTGACAGAGGGTCCAACGTATTTTCTTTACAGCCGACTAGTATTGCCAGATTCAGCAGTACTAAATATAAGTATAATTTTTTCATTCTATTATTTATTGATTTTCATATACATTTCTGTTACCAACCAATATTCTGAACAAGGTTCGGATTTCTCACTGTTTCAATTTCGGCAATTGGCCAAAAATATTCGCGCTCGGTAAAAGTCTGGTTATAGAAGTTGGTAACCCGATAGTATTCGCGAGCATCAGTTTGCTGAACATTCCAACCTTGTACAGGGCTATTCATGTATTTTTTAGCAAGCATCCACCTGCGGAGATCCCAGAATCGATGACCTTCGAAGGCCAATTCAATCAGTCGCTCCCTTTGAATGATTTCGCGCATACCAGCTGTTGTAGCGGGTTTAGACGGTACATTCGAGTACAGGTTCCAACTTTCAACAACTCCCTTCAATCCGGCCCGCTCCCTTACCTTGTCAATATATTTATATACCTCAGCGTCAGGCGCACTTTTTATTTCATTCAAAGCTTCAGCGTAGTAAAGGTAAAGGTCGGCTAAACGGATAACAGGGAATGCATAAATTTCAGTATAGTAGCTTGTACCGTCTCTGACTTCGTTGTTAATGTTAACCAGCTTTTTAGGATACATTCCTGTTACCGAGAACTGGCTGATTTCGAAAATAGAGGCAAATTCACCTTTCCTGTTGCGGATGTACCATGGCTTTTCGGCAGGTGTAACAGGAGATCCATTTCCAAACCAGGCTCCTCTGTCGAACGAAATACCGGCATAATAGCGCAATTCACGATCAAAATTAAGTTCAACAGATTGTTGACCCGGTTCTACAAAAATCCATTCTTTGATAGTTGCAGTTCTCAGTTGAAAACGGTTTTCATAATTCCATGTTTTATCTTCATTGATAGGAACACCGTTTTTTGTATAAAACTCTTCAGCAATTTTTAGTGTCGGAGAGTGGTTTGATCCTGAAGGATTGGTAATATATGGATACCACCTTGGACTCGAGCTGTTTTGAATATCCCAGGAGTTGTTATTGGTAGATCCCCAGATAAGCTCTTTGTTCCACCGTTCAGAAATTACACTTCTTAAGGCTGCAATATGCTTGGTGGTATCGTTCATCGGAAATCCATTCTTAAAATCAGATTTTTGGTAAAGGCTGACGTTTACTGAGTCGGCTATGTAAATAGCTTCCTTACATGCCTGAGCAGCTTTATCCCATTTTGTTGCATCAAAGGCAGGATTAAATAACGCTTTCCCATCTTTATTTGTCAAGGTAGAGTGAACCTGATTCCCGTTAAATAAAGGACTTGCAGCCGTCATCAACACTTCGGCCTTAACGGCAAGGGCAATAGGTTTGGTAATTCGCCCCAGGCTGGTAAAAGGGGTTGCCAAAACAGCGGGCAGGTCAACAATTGATTTATTGAGCAAACGGACAACATAAGCAAAACAAGTGTCAACCGGCTCACGGGTCACTTTTATTGCAGATGTTTCAGCCGATACAGGAAGACTTTCATCCATAATCGAAATAGGTCCGTACATTCTGATCAGATAATAGTGATAATAGGCTTTAAGGAAATTAGCCTCAGCAATCCATTGTTTTTTCTCATAATCATTGAGATCTTTTACTGTAACGATCTTTTCAAGAAAGGTATTGCAATCGCGAATGCCAACATAGAGAGGTCTTCCTCCGCGAGTGCCCCGCCAGTAATCAAAATAAGGATCGGTGATGTTCTGGAAACCTTTTGCCAGTTGAACTCCGTCCCTCCATTGGTGATTTTCAGAAAACCAAATGTCATCTCCGCCAGTAAGTGCGGGGTTTTGATCCCTGTTAGCAAACTGAGGCAGATAAGAATAACAAGTGAAAAGGTATTTCTCAGCGTTAAATCTATCAGTAAATGCATTATCGATGGTTGCGACATTGTCTGGCACAACATCCAAAAAAGAGGTACAGGAATAAAACATTCCTATAAATGACATTGCAATGATGTAGTATATTCTTTTCATAATTTTTCTTTTCTAAATCAAAATCCAACCAAAACTCCCAGATTAAGTACCCTTTGAATAGGGTAACCCAATCCGTTACCACCCATTTCCGGATCCCATAATTTGAATTTACTAAATGTCAGCAGATTCGTACCACTCGCATAAAACCGGCATTTTGTCATATTTAATCTGGAAGAAATATTTTTAGGAAGAGTAAACCCGATTTCCAGAGATTTTAACCTGAGGAAAGAACCATCCTGCATAAACCAGGTGCTGGTTTGGTTGTTGTTCGCCAGATAATCAACCGATAATCGTGGCCAGCGTGCATAAACATTCGGGTTTTCTTCGGACCAGTAACTGTTGGACCAGGCTTTTAACAACTGATTGTTCCCTAGACCGATAGTATTATCGTCTATTGTATTAACAAAAGGAGAGGAGTATTTGGTGTCAATCCAGAATGACTCCTTGGCTAATCCCTGGAAAAATACAGAGAAGTCAATGGCCTTATAACCGGTTGAGAAACCAAAACCATATACAATTTCAGGAGACGTTGGATATCCGATTGGAACAACATCAAGACCTGAGATTCTATCATCACCATTAATATCGTGGTATTTGATATCCCCCCCGCTATATTTCCCGAAAGATTGTTGCGGTGAATTATCAACTTCACGCTGATCAACAAATAATCGCTCGGCAATATAACCGTAATTCTGGTTAATAGATTGTCCGATATGTGATAGCCATGGCGTTGACGAATAATCGGGTTCTTCCAGTTTAGTTAGTTTACTTACAGCATAGGTGAAGTTAGTCCGTCCCTGAATCCACCAGCCATTTGAAAATGTTTGGTTATAGTCGATTGATCCATCGAAACCCTTACTCGTTGCTTCTCCTACGTTGGCTCTCACTCCTGCCTGTAAACCCATGCTGGCAAGTATAATACGATCCATCAGGATATTTGTACGTCTTTCATGAAATAAATCAGCCTGAATTTCGAATCGATCAAATAATCTTATTTCAGTTCCTAAGTTTAACTTGTATGCAGTTTCCCATGTAATTTCATCATTTGCATATCGCTGAATGGATACTCCCGGTTTCCAGTAATCCATAAATTTACCAAACGGAATTGTTCTATCGTAGTCGTTCATATTTACCTGCGAGAGGTAGAAAAAACGGTCGTCAGCGCTTCCGATTGCATCGTTACCCACCAATCCGTACGTTGCTTTAAGTTTTAGTTTGGTAATGGATTTTTTCATTGGAGCAAAAAACTCTTCATTGGATAATAAATAGCCTAAACCAACTGAGGGGAAGAATCCAAAACGTTGTTTTTTGGAGAATCTTTCAGATCCGTTGTACCCGAAGTTTGCTTCTATAAAATATTTGTCGGCATATCCGTAAGTAAAACGACCGGCCAAACCTAAATTCCGGTAAGGCAGCGATTTTTGAAGCGTATTTGAGTTCCCGTTTAATTCATTGCGTAAAGTGTAAATCAACAATCCGCTTAAACCATGTTTTTGGTTGAATGTCCGGTTGTACGATACGGACGCTTCAAGATAGAATATTGTACTCACATCTTTAGTTCCGGGAACATAATCGAGATATTCGGTTCCACTTTCAGGGTTTAATGCACTCAGCATATACTCCCCTGTTTCCGGATTAAGCGTTGGCAGGTAGTAATATGGTTTATAGGCTCTTGAAACATCAAAATATGAATAGACATTACCGTAACCGATTCCTTTAACTTTTAATCCTGTTGTAATAAAGTCCAGATCCTGTGCCAGTTCGAATTGTGAAAGAACTCTTGATGAGCTATATTCTTTGTAACCTCTGAGCATGTCGGCATAAGGGTTGTAATAATTGCCGGTCTGGCCATAGTTCCCGAAAAGAATGTGGTTGGTAAATTCATGTGCCTGATCGGGTTCATAATAGGGTGCAAAATAGACTGGATTTGTGCGCATTACATTTTTAAATACATCGCTTCCGCTGGTAATTGGTCCGATGTATTTATCCATATTTGCGTTAAAAATGAATTTGGCCGTTGTCGATTTTGTTAAATTCAAATTCAGGTTGGTGCGAATTTGGTATTTCTTCAGGTCGATGTTACTGTTGAAATTATTCTTTTTATCTACATTCATAATCCCGTTATCCTGATTAACGGTTGCTGCAATATAATAACGGGCAACTTTCCCTCCGCCGCTGATGTTGAAGTTTAACCGGTGATTTATGGCCGTTTTCTTAAACAACATGTTGTACCAGTCGGTGGCTGGATAAAGAACAGGATCTGTTCCGGCTATTGTATTTGCAATTTTCCCGGCAGAATATGGAAGCGGTTCAAGTGGGTTTCTGGTTCTGACTGCTTCGTTGTGCATTTTCATGTAGGTAATCGGGTCAGCGAGTTCCAGATCGCGGGTATTACTTGAAGCCGACACTTCATAACGTGCAGTAACGGTTGGAGCACCTTCGACACCTTCTTTGGTGGTTACATAAATAACACCGTTTGCACCTCTTGCTCCGTATAATGCTGTAGCAGCAGCATCTTTCATGATAGAGAAACTGGCAATGTCGTCGGGTTGCAGACGGGCAAGATCTGTTGCACCCAGCTCGATACCGTCGATCAAAATGAGAGGATCCTTCTTAAATCCCATGGTCGTGACACCACGTACGAAAAATTGAGCATTATCCTGTCCAGGTTCCCCACTTCGTTGGTAAGAGATAATTCCTGACATTCGTCCGGCAAGAGCAGTAGTTAAATTGCTTGATGAAACCTTTAACTCAGATGGCTTAATTGTTGTAATTGAGGCCATTACGCTGCTTTTTTTCTGTTTTGCAAAGGCTACAATGGTAACATCTTCTAACTGTTGAGTAGTTACAGTCAGTACAATGTGGATGATCTTTTTTTCACCAACTTTTACAGTTTGTGTATTAAAGCCCACGAATGAAAAAATAAGTGTGCTTTGAGGTTCAGCATCAATATTGTAATTACCATCAGCATCAGAAATGACACCTACAGTAGTTCCTTCTATTAAAATTGTTACTCCAGTAATAGGTTGACCGTTCTCGTCGCTTACAGTTCCTGTAATTTTTTTCTTCTGATCAGCATTCTGTAAATGAAGATTCATTTTTAGTGAGTGCGAATAAGTGGAACTGATACCACCGCTAACCTGCAACATGGAGATCATGATAATAATCCATACTGCATGCATCATAATAAGATACTTAGAAAGCGCTCTCAATAAATGAGCATGCTTTACAAATTTTTTTTTCATAAATTTAATGTTTAGTTTAGGTTCTAAAAAATTCCTGTATATGCCGGGTTATCAGCCAGGAGATGTTACGGGCATTTCCCGCTATTTGGTATTCTCATAGGCATTTAGATATATGATGTTCCTAAAACTTCGATGCTTGTTCACATCTTTTGTTACTTGAAAAGAAGCTTTCCCGGATAACTCAACTTCACGAACTTTACAGGAAAACTTTACAGGTTGGTTAAAACTGCTCAATGCAATTAAAGGCACCTCTAAAAACTACTTTTTTTCCAAATATAGCCCATGATTTTCTAAAAACCTAATTTTACACCTCCTGTTTTTATATAATCCTAAATACAAATACATTACGAAATCAAATCTTTCACCTCTTGACATACTCCTGCCTATCGGCAACGGCTATCCCATGGCAAAACTATTTTTAACAAAGTTGAACAGGTGTTCGACCTTACACTTACGCTCGATTTCTCTTTATTTCGGACTTTTTGCAGAGGATCTCCAAGTTTTCTGAGTTGCTATTAGTAATTTTGCAGGGAATCATATAACTTACACTCGCTTCACTTTTATATTTATAACATTCAGGAAATGATCAAATCCATGACTGGCTACGGAAAAGCCATTGCTGAAACTCCACAGAAAAAAGTAACAATTGAAATA
>JANYIW010000348.1 GCA_025358645.1 Bacteroidales bacterium | reverse complement strand
ATTTCAATCATCTCTTCAGGAGTATGCGCTCCTTTTATTGTAGGTCCAAATGATATCATGTCAATTCCGCTTATCTTTTCATATATCAGGCCACACTCGAGACCTGCATGTATTGCCCTTACCGCGGGTTCTTTTCCGAATAAAGAAATATACGATTTACGTGTAATCTGAAGGATCTCTGAAGTGAGATTTGGTTTCCATCCGGGATATCCGTCAGAATGAACTACTTGTGCTCCCGCGAGCATAAGGCATGATTCAACCATTGCACCTGCATTATGCTTTGCTGATTCAACAGAACTTCTCTGGGTGGTAATTATTCTTATAGTATTGTTATCGCTGAACTTGGCGGAGGCAAGATTGGTAGATGTTTCAACAAGATCTTCCATATCTTTTGACCAGGCAATAACACCGTGCGGACAACAAGTTAATGCATTAAGAAATTTTTTCTGGTTTTCTTCATCCATTACAAAGGAAGGAAGATCAACTTCTCTGACAGAAATCTTAAGATCCTTTTCAAGATCTTTGAATTCATCAGTCACAGTTGAAAAGAAATTGTCAATCCATGTTTTTATAGTAGCCTTATTTGACTTGTCAGATACGAGAGTGGCAAAAGCTTCTCTAGGTATTGCATTCCGGAGATTTCCTCCATCGAAAAAGGATACTGAAATTCTAAATTCATTAGAAATTTTCAATATCAGCCGGCTCATTATTTTTACTGAATTACCATATCCTTTATGAATTTCATCACCTGAATGACCGCCATGTAGCCCGGTAACTGATATATCAAGGGCAAAGGAGTTATCTGGTACCGGAATAGGTTTATAATTCATGGTTCCAACTGTATCCATTCCCCCGGCACATCCTATGAATAATATCCCTTCATCTTCTGAGTCAAGATTCAGAAGCGTTCTGCCACTGAAAAAATCAGCTTTAAGATTGATAGCCCCTGTCATACCTGACTCTTCATCGACAGTAAACAGGCATTCGATTTTGCCGGCATTAAGATTTTCATCTGTAAGGATTGCCAATTGCGAGGCAATACCTATCCCATCGTCTGCACCAAGAGTAGTTCCGGTGGATGTAACCCATTTGTTTTTAACTACAGGTATTATCGGATCAGTTGTCCAGTTGTGCCTATAATCAGCATTTTTTTCCCCTACCATATCCATGTGACTCTGAAGAACAACTGTTTTCCTATTCTCCATACCCATAGATGGAGGTTTTATAATCAGAATATTCCCAACTTCATCTTCTTTTGATTCCAGATTGTTTTTCTTCGCGAAATCAAGAAGATATTGTCTGATTCTGCCTTCATCCTTTGATAGACGAGGAATATTACAAATTTCTTCAAAATAGATCCAGATTGGTGCTGGATTTAATTGACCTAATATGCTCATATGTGTTATAACGATGCTGATTGGGCGCAAAAGTACTATTTTTATTCATCTTTCCGACATTACCGTAAAATTATGGCCGGGTATTAAGTCTTTACAAAATTTAACTATTTTTGGGATCAGTAAGCTTTTTAAAACTAAACAAATTCAAATCAAATGTCAAAACGTACAATAGTTACATTACCTGGCGATGGAATAGGCGCAGTCGTTCTTCAACAGGCACTCAGAGTATTGGCAGCCGCAGGATTTGAAGCAAATTACATCCATGGCGATATTGGATGGGAATTCTGGTGCAAAGAAGGTAATCCTTTGCCAATAAGAACAATTAATCTCATTAAAAAATATAAAATTGCCCTTTTTGGTGCAATAACTTCTAAGCCGATTGATGAAGCAAAAGCTGAGCTTTCTTCTGATCTTCAAGGAAAAGGATTTACCTATTCAAGTCCAATAGTAGGTTTAAGGCAACTTTTTAATCTTGATATATGTGTTCGTCCGTGCAGATCATATAAGGGGAACCCGCTTAATTTCGTTCGGAGAGGGAAAGGGAATACAATTGACGAACCATTTGTTGATGTAGTAATATTCAGGCAGAATACGGAATGTTTATATTCGGGTGTTGAATGGACCAATCCCCCTGCCAATGTTCATAATGCTTTTATGACTCATCCGAAATTCGTTGAGAATTTTGGGAAAGTTCCTGTTGAGGAACTTTCAATATCAACAAGGATATTTACCAGAAAAGCAACAACCAGGATACTCATGGCTGCTTTTGAACATGCTAAAAAATATGGATATAAATCCGTTACAGTCTGTGAAAAGCCTAATGTGATAAGGGAGACTTCAGGATTGATGTGGAAATTGGCAAAAGAAATTCAGAAAAACTCTTTTCCTGAAATAAAACTTCTTAATACCAATATCGATGCACAGATGATGTGGCTTACCAAAAATCCGGAGGAATATGGAGTAATCGTTGCCGGTAATATGTTTGGTGATATAGCATCCGATGCCTTTGCCGG
>JANYIW010000338.1 GCA_025358645.1 Bacteroidales bacterium | reverse complement strand
ATATTAAAATCTAAAACTGTAATTTAATACAGTTGTATAAATATAATCAAATGTTCTCATTGAACTGAAAATAAATAAATGAAGTCGCACAAGTATTGAATTACAGTCGCATAATGGGAAGGTCCTGGTATAAAAGTATTATTAATAAAATAATTTGCAAAGTCCCGGTAGACGAACGCGAGTTTTCTCTTCCAGATGAAGTTGTCAAGATGGCTTAGCTAAAAATGACTCAAGCAACGCGCCTGCTGCCGGTAGGCATTGAAGATATGTTCAACTACAAACTATAAACCCTGGTCCGATCCGGTAAGTGTTTCTTTCCCTGTCAATTTTTATTACTTTTGGCATCAGGTAAAATTTAATTTGATTATTTATATGGAGACCAGTTCATATCCTGTGTATTCAAGAAATGTGGTTGAATTTGTGGCTGTTGCAAATGAATTCTGCAAATATACAGAGCATGCCTCAGAGCTCAAAGGTGATGAGTTCCTAAAGATTCTGCAACGTATCTTACCCCTGTTGTATCTGAAAGCTTCTCTTTTACCACAATTAGATCCTTTTTTTGAGGATGGCAATGAGAAGTTTGTAACAGAGTCTGACTGGAATAGTATTAATGATATTCTTAAAGAAAAATTCGGAACAGCTAACGATTATCCGGAGGTATTCGATGAAAAAATTAATGAATCAGAAGGTTATATCGTATCAGGTATTTCTGAAAATATGGCAGATATTTACCAGGATATGAAGGACTTTCTACTTCTCTATCAGACCGGTACCGGCGAAGTGATGAATGATGCTGTATGGGAATGCAGGATGAACTTTGAAAACTTCTGGGGTCAGAAACTGGTTAACGCAATGAGAGCTATTCATAAGTTTCTCTATTCAGGAGAGGAGATTGGGAAAGTGGAAAAAGACACTGATGAAAATGATGAGAACAGAAATACAGCGGACTGGTTTATTACAAGAAGACAAAAGGATTTGAGTGGAGGTATTGAATAATATGTATAAAGAGAACATTACAGTTGAAGAACTTGCAGAACATGAGCTTTCATGGTTTAAAGGTGAAATAGTTTTAGTAGATAATCTCAAAACATTTTATGAGGTTTTTCCAAGGCTTCTTGTATCAGACCTTCTTGGTTTTGATACAGAAACCAGACCCACATTTAAAAAGGGGAAGAAAAACTCAGTCTCTCTTATCCAGCTTTCAACCGGCGACCTTGCATGTCTGTTCCGGATCAATAAAATGGGTATCCCTGATGAATTGGCCGATCTGTTATCCGATCCTCTTGTTATTAAAGCCGGAGTAGCCGTACATGATGACATAAGATTTTTAAAGGGGGTCAGGAAATTTAACCCTGAGGGATTCATTGATCTGCAGAACTTCGTTAAAGATTTTGGTATTCAGAGTTCAGGATTGAAAAAACTGGCCGCTATTGTTCTTGGATTCAGGATTTCCAAACGTCAGCAGGTAACCGACTGGGAAGCGGAAGAACTTACTGAAGCTCAGCAGGTATACGCCGCAACCGACGCATGGGTCTGTCATCAGATCTTTAAAAAACTGACTAATGGAAATGAAGGTTAAGATGAAAGATAAAACACAAAGTAACACAAAGGAAATATGTTATAGCCCCCCATTTGGGCATAGCCGTCAACTTAAGCTTTGGAGATGAATGAGAAACTGCGTAAAAAAGTTTCCCCTCCTTTTGAAGGAGGGGTGGTCGGGAAAATTGATTATCTTATATATACAGTATTTTATTTCCCGACCGGGGTGGTTGATTCAGAAGACAACACAGTATAGGTAACTACATAGTTGACTTTTTTTGTGCTTCAGAAAAACTTGTAATTGAGCTTGATGGAAATCCGCATGGTGAATATCATAAAATAGAAAAAGATAGAAAAAGGGATCAATATCTTGAAGGCCTTGGATTCTCAATACTGAGGTTTGAAAACAGATTGGTATTCCAGGAACCTGAATTTGTAAAAAATGAAATAAGAAAAACCTTCAAAAGAAAAGATCCTGAATTTGAATAAACAATCAACCACCCTGGCCGGCATCAGGATTTGTATCATATTTAAAAAGTGGTCCGGCCACCCCTCCTTCAAAAGGAGGGGAAATGTATCGTATATATATTCAATACTTTACATTCTGTTTTGTACTAAACTCTCTCACTATTTTACTATATTTAACACCTTAACTTGACGGCTATGCCCTAAAGGTGACTTTTGATTTTTAGCTTTTTAACTTTAGGGATAAGGGTAAAAAAAAGCTAAAAATCAAAAAATCTGACTATTCTGAGTGGCTATAACCTTTAAAACTTATTAAAACTTCTCTTTTGCCAGTTTAAGTATATCGTCTTCTTTGACAACAGGTCTTATTCTGAATGAGTACTCATATTTTTTAGCAAGCAGCCGGTATTGCGGATGAATCAATGCACCCCATGAATTATCACCACCTACGCCCATCTGGCCGAGATCAACATTCAGATTGACAAGGTCGCGGGGCTTAACATCAATAGTATGGGTATTTGCTGTCTTGGCATCTTTCCTGTATTGAGATAGTTTCCCGGGAGATTCAAAATCATCGTGAATATTATTGAGGGCAGCAAAACAGATCAGAGGATCACCGCTGATAAGCACGCCGCTGCCATTGTCATCAGTCAGTGTAAGCCATCTGGTTTCTGTCTTGTAGCCATTCTCCTGAGGCCTGATATAATGAGTATACTGGTCGGCAACTGTACTTTCGTAAAGACCAACATCAGCTGAAGTTTTCCTGTCAACATAATTCTCATGAGGTCCCCGGCCAAGCCATTTCAGATTGGTAAACTCTTCAGGAAGTTGCATCTGCATTCCCATTCTTGGAATCTCAGGAATAAAGTCTGATAATTTCGAGAACTGGTTTTTAATTACTACATCGGCCGAACCGTAAATGGTGAATGTTGTTGCATATCCACCTATTTTTTTACCGTTCGCATCCGGAATGTCATAATTGAATGTAACTATTACCTTCCCTAATTCAGGCTGACTGATATTTGCTTTGGTAACAACAGTTCTTTCTCCGGCCGTTTTCCAGACTCCAAGCAATTTATCCATGTTGTAACCGTAGTCGTTATCGGTGGGTGGTCTCCAGAAATCAGGTTCCGGTCCTTTTTTGATCATTTCCTTACCTTTATAATTGAATGACGTCAGTCTTCCCAGACCCAGGTCAAAAATTATTTTCATTTCAACACCGCTTACTTCCAGCTTTTTATCAATAGTCTTAGTCTGGAGAACAACAAGGTTATTTTCATTCACCAAAACAGGCTTGGAGTCTACAGGTAATTTTAACTGTGTACTTGCATAAACATGATCTTCCGGAACATAATTCCAGGCATCACTTCGTGATACTCTTATATTGAGGAAATACTCAGTTCCCGGCGCGGGTTCAATTCCGGAAACCGGAATCTGAACTACAAGTCCTTCCTTAGGTTTGAGATCAGTTATGGGTATTTTGCCTGAATGCAGAGTTTTGCCATCAGAAACGACTTCCCACTCAAAAATAAACTCTGAAAGATTTGTAAAATCATATTTATTTGTAATCTTAACAAGTCCTTTATTAAGATCAACAGCTTCAAAACCAACATACTGATATACTTTATTAACTTCGTTCAGGCCCGGATGCGTTGTTCTGTCGGGCCATACGAGACCGTTAATGCAAAAATTTCCATCACTGGGAATCCCTTCCTCACCATAATCGCCTCCATAAGTCCAGTATTTTTCACCATTTTCATTTGTCCTGAGAAAACCCTGATCAACCCAATCCCAAATAAATCCTCCCTGTAGTTTTGGATATCTTTCAATTACATCCCAGTAATCCTGGAGGTTCCCTGTTGAATTCCCCATTGCATGAGCATACTCACACATTATCAATGGTCTGTCAGTCTTTATATCTTTTGCATAAGCTTCTATTTCTCCGATAGTAGCATACATGTTGCACCAGATATCAGTATGCCGTTCAGTTGTATTTGTGCTTTTCTCCGCCCGTTCGTATTGAACCGGTCGTGTTTCATCCCGTCCTTTAATCCATTTGTAGCCATTCAGAAAATTATGACCGTCACCGGCCTCATTACCCATTGACCAGATTATAACT
The DNA here is from genome assembly GCA_025358645.1 of Bacteroidales bacterium. Classification (GTDB taxonomy): domain Bacteria; phylum Bacteroidota; class Bacteroidia; order Bacteroidales; family VadinHA17; genus LD21. Next base: position 47,759 of record JANYIW010000338.1, on the reverse strand, counting down.
GAAGGATGATTTTTGTCTCTCTCAACCATACGTTTCATCCTGTCGAGATGTGCGGCTGCCCATTCAGGTTTATCGGCTAATGTCACATCTTTATCATAACCGATACCATGAGACTCAATATCGGCCTCATCAACAAGATAAAGTCCATATTTATCACACATCTCATACCAGAACTCCTGCTGCGGATAATGGCAGGTTCTCATGGCATTGATATTATTACTTTTCATCGTCCTTATATCCTTCATCACTGTTGCCTCATCTATAACATGACCTGTTATTTCATTATGTTCATGCATATTGACCCCCTTCAACCGGATTGCAACACCATTAACGAGAAGTTGAGAATTAACAATTTCCACTTTTCTGAATCCAATTTTTGTGCTCACACTCTCAGAGATATTTCCACTTTTGTCTTTCAGGCTTATCACCAGTGAATAAAGATTTGGCTTTTCAGCTGACCATTTTTTAATATCCTGAATGTTATTTTTAAAACTGACTGATGCTTTGTCATCCGATAAACTGACATCTTTAGATTCTGTAAAAAGCTTTTGTGAGCCTTCAAAAAGGGATGCATCAAGAACATATCCGATACCTTCTGCACCTGAAGTTTTTAATGAAACATTAACTTTCAACAGGCCCTCAGTGTAGTTCTTGTCCAGGCTCCCGACTGCAAAAAAATCTTTAATATAAGTTTTAGGACGAGAGTGGAGGAACACTGTTCTTTGAATACCGCTAAGTCTCCAGAAGTCCTGATCTTCAAGATAACTGCCATCACTCCATCGGTAAACCTCCACAGAAAGGGAATTCTTTCCACTTTTAAGATACTTTGTAATATTAAATTCAGCGGGTACTTTACTATCTTCACTATAACCAACAAGCTTCTCATTTATCCATACATAGAATGCTGAACTGACTGCACCGAAATGGAGGAAAATCTCTTTATTCTTCCAGTCAGAAGGAATCTCGAAATTTCTTTTATACGATCCTACCGGATTCCAGTCATGTGGAATAGCGGGCGGAACTTTTTTATAGATATAAGGGCTTGATCCCCTGGAATTAAAAACATCCTCGTAGGTCCAGAATGGATAAGTTATATTAGCGTAAACCGGAACATCATAACCCTTCATCTGCCAGTTTGAAGGCACCTCAATATCCTTCCAGTCGCGGGTATCATAATCATCTTTAAAGAACCAGTATGGCCTTTGATCTGGTGTTTTAACCCAGTTGAATTTCCATAGACCATCCAGAGATTTATAGTTTGGGGAATTCGCTTTTATTGCTTCAAGCGCACTCAGTTCATCAGGGAAACTAATAAGAGATGCATGTGGATCCTCCCTGTTAATATTAAATACTTCAGGGTTTTCCCAGTCGCGTGGCTCCTTTTCAGTGAAGGGTACTCCTTCATATTTGCTAAGCTTTTTACAGGCAGAAAGCGAGATGACGACCATAAGGATATAGAATGATATTCTCTTCATAGTATCTGAATTTTAACGGATATAAAGTTAATAAAAAATGCATTTGAACAATCTGTCATATCATTCAACTGAATGATGTCCGGAGAATTCAGTCATATCCGCCAGGCCTGAGGAATTTTTCGACAATTGAGACATCGGAAGGTGAGTTAATGTTTGTGAAGGCCCTTCTGGATTTTTCTGATCCTTCAAATTGCAGATAGTGCACATTTACCTTTTTAAAAAACTCTCTGATAGCAAAATTATTATCCCCTTCCAGATATTCTTCAAGAATCTTTAAAACTGTGTTCTTATATATTCCATGGAGGGGTTCAATATATTCATTCATCTGTGGAATTAAAACATCACATTTATTAATATTATAAAAATCTATCTGTTTTATAATAATCTGCCTGTCAAGCAAAGGCATGTCGCCTGCAAAAACAAACAGCGCCTCTTTCTCAGATACTTTTAGCGCTGAGTGAATACCACCAAGAGGTCCTTTATTCAGGTATTGATCACCAATAATTTTACAGTTATTATATTCCCTGAACTCCTCAGGTGTATTTGTCACGATTATTAACTCATCAAAAATGTCACTCAGGGTTTCAACAATCCTTGAAATAATTGACTTCCCATCAATTACAATCTTAGCCTTAAGTATACCGTTGAATCTTTTGCTGGCGCCACCCGCCAGAATTACTCCGGAAATATTATGTATCATCAGAATAATCTTGTTAAAAAGTCGTTCTTATCAATGTAGTGGGTCATCACCTTTCCATTTGATAATATTCTCAGAGCCAGGCTCGGGTAAATTCATGCGGATTCGCCATTCCACAGGGAAATAGTTGTTCACTCTGTTTCCAATATTTTTTACAAATCCAAGATTTACTCCTTTCCAGGTTACTATATTCCATCCTGCAGGGGTATTACCCAACACAAAATTATCGCGTCTGAGATATGCAATTGCCTTCTGCAAATCTATTTCCTTATGAGGGAACGCATCAGTCTTTAAGGATTGCGATAAAGCCAGTTCATGAGTCGGTAAAACATCGTTATTTTTCATAATAAACAATTTAGTACCTGCCTTCACAACTTTAAGGTTTTGAAAAAGATTGATATAATCGTTCATCTGGTAGGGAACTGCATAAATCTCTTCTCTCCACTTTAGGATTCTGTCGCCTGAAAAATTTGTCCATTTGCCGGCAACAGCTACATCATTTTTACCCGGGTGAAGTTCAGTTTTCCTCTGGCTTCGGATATGCGTCTTTCCCTGCGATCGGGTTTTCCTTATTGCCGAGATAAAAAATCCTTCACCTTTAAGTTTATCGGGATAAAATCCATAACCATAAATACCTTCGAATTCGATTTCAGTAATTCCCCTAAAACCCGACACATTGATTGGAACACATTCAGCTTCATTCTTATCGATGAACCATTTTATATTTTCTTCATTTTCTCCGGGATTAAATGTACATGTACTGTAAACCAGGATCCCGTTCTCTTTTAAAGCGGGCCAGACATCCATCAGTATCCTTTTTTGTCTTTCAGAACAATGAAGTGCATTGCTTACTGACCATTCTTTAAGGGCAATTTCACTCCTGAACATTCCTTCGCCTGAACAGGGAGCATCCACAACTATTACATCAAAGTATCCTGGTAACCTACCGAATGCAGCAGGATCGTTTTGTGTAACCAGTGTATTTCCGGATCCCCATTTTGTAAGTGTCTCCGCAAGAATTCCAGCTCTTGCCCTGATTGCTTCATTGGCAACCAGTAAATTATCGGGACCAATAAGATCGGAGAGAAGGATACTTTTCCCCCCCGGAGCAGCGCACAGATCAAGAACTCTCAGATCTCCTGCCAGATCTGTGGTTTGTCTGATAACCTGCTCAATGAACATACCTGAAGCTTCCTGCGGGTAGTAACATCCGGAATGGAATAATGGGTCAAGCGTGTATGAGGGTCTGTTCTTAAGGTAAAATCCGTTGCTGCTCCATGGAACAGGCTCTGCATCCGCAGGGATACCGTCCCACTTGGAAGGATTGATCCTTATACTGACCGGTGATGGCTCTTCCAATGTCTTTAGTAGAGCCGGTGCATCAATATACTTCTGATCTGAAATTCGTAGTATAAAACTGTCTGGGAACATTTTCAGGAACTTAAATCCATTGATCACAAAGAACGTAAAGATCCGCAACGTTCGCAAAGAATTTTCCTTTGCATGCATGGGATTCGTATCATACTTACAGTTAGCAAAATCTGATTTAGTGTGCTTTACGGTTAAATGATCTCCAAAGATAGAAAACAGGAATTCCCAGCAATACTATCTTCTCCATTTATCTCTGGTATGATATAAACGATTAAGAAATTAATTCTTCTGGTCTATTAAAATAATTATCCCTCAATTATTCCAAAGTTGAGTCCACGCCGATAAGGGAGTTTATTTTGATTTTCAGCTTTTTTTTACCCTTAACCCTAAAGGGAAAAAGCTAAAAATCAAAAATTTACCAAAGTCCCCCTGCCTACCCTGCCTACCGGCAGGCAGGCGGCAGGCAGGCTTTAGGGGGTCCCGATAGCTATCGGGATAGGGGTAATATGACTTTTCGGAGGGGTCTCAAAGTTTAAGATCAAAGATGTAGATCTTTTCAATTTTTTCAAACATTATAAGAATTAATTTTGAGAGGCTGAAATAAGTGGGTACCTTTGATTTCATTAAAGTTGATATTTATTTTATTGATGAAATAAAAAATTGCATTATGAAAAGATTTGTTTTTTTGTTACTGATCACATTCTTTTGTGCAGGTGTTAATGCACAGAAATTTGACAATCTCGCTAAAACGCCTCCTATGGGATGGAATAGCTGGAACAAATTTGGCTGTAATGTGCGGGAAAGTCTCATTATGGGAATGGCAGATGCTATGGTCAGTAGCGGTATGAAAGATGCAGGTTATGAATTCATTATCATCGACGACTGCTGGCAGGTTTCACGTGATGAGAACGGTGAGATTGTTGCAGATAAGGAACGGTTCCCCAACGGAATTAAATATCTGGCTGATTATCTTCATTCTAAAGGACTGAAGTTTGGTATTTATTCCTGTGCCGGAACAAAGACCTGTGCAGGACGTCCGGGCGCACTTGGGCATGAATACCAGGACGCACTTACTTATGCAAAATGGGGTGTCGATTATCTCAAAGAGGATTGGTGTAACACTGGCACCCAGGAAGTCAAATCTTCATACATTAACATGCGCGATGCCATTTATACTGCAGGCAGACCAATTGTATTTAGTCTTTGCGAATGGGGTTCAAACAAACCATGGGAGTGGGGTGGCGCTGTTGGTCACCTTTGGCGAACCACCGGAGATATTTCCGATTCATGGAACAGTATGATCACTATTTTTTCACAACAGAAAGATCTTGCCAGATATGCGGGGCCGGGACGATGGAATGATCCGGATATGCTGGAAGTCGGAAACGGGGGCATGACCACAGATGAGTACAAGACACATTTTTCACTCTGGTGTATGCTGGCTGCCCCATTACTTGCCGGAAATGATCTTCAGAACATGACTCCTGAAACAAGATCTATCCTGATGAATAAAGAAATCATTGCTTTGGACCAGGATTCAGTTGGCAGACAGGCAACCTGCTACAGGGATAATGCGGATTATCAGATCTGGATAAAACCACTTGCAAACAATGAAAAAGCTGTATGTCTCTTAAATAAAAGCGACGAGAAAAAAACAGTTCTTGTTGACTTTGCTCTTCTGGCTCAGGTGAATTCAGGAAGACGAGGCGGAGGCGCAAGAGGTGGGGCATCGCTTACTATTGAAAACTTCCTCATAAGAGATCTGTGGGATCATAAAAATCTGGTTCTGAAAGAGACATCAATGTATATTGATATTCTGCCCCATTCTGTGAAAGTGTTTAGGTTTGTTAAGAAATAAACTAAACAGCTTACGCAGGTCTGTTTCTCTTTCACATAAATTTACCAGCCTACCTGAATTTACAAGGAAAGGGGGTGAGTTCGTGAGCTTAGTTTGCAAACGGAACCTCCTTCCCTGTAAGCTTTATTCTTCCAGTCAATGACTGCGTGAACTGAGGATCGAGATATCCTGCAAAGCCGGGTTGCTTGCCTCCTATTGATATTGTAAAGTATCCAGGTTCAATTACCCGTTTAGCTTTATTATTGATCATCGAGAACTGACGTGGTTCAAGATTAATCTCTACTATTTTGCTTTCTCCGGGTTTAAGAGGAACCCTTTTAAATCCTTCAAGCTGACGGATTGGTCGCGGTGTTGATGCTTTTTCATCTGTCAGATAAAGCTCGACCACCTCATCTCCGGCAACTTTTCCAATGTTTGTTACAGTAACTTTAACAGTAACTTTCTCTCCTGCCATTTTATTTTCCGGAATTGATAAATCGCTGTATCTGAAGGTTGCATAACTGAGCCCATAACCGAATGGATATAATGGTTCCTGAGTAAAGAATCTGTAGGTTTTTCCTGTCATATCATAATTTTCGAAAGCAGGGATCTGATCAATAGATTTATAATACGTTACAGGGAGTCTTCCAGAGGGGTTGTAATCCCCAAAAAGTATATCTGCAACAGCATTACCACCTTGCTGTCCGCCATAGCCGGCAAGCAGTATAGCGGCAGCTTTTTCCCGGGCGCTGTTTACTGATAATGCGCCACCGCTTGTCAATACTACTATTATAGGTTTCCCGGTTGCAGTAATGGCATTCAGAAGTTGTTCCTGTGTAGCTGGAAGATTCAGGTTTGTGCGATCACCACCACTAAATCCTTCAATTTTTATCGCCATTTCTTCGCCTTCAAGTCGCTGAGATAATCCAAGTACGAGGACGACTGCATCAGCCTCTTTTGCAGCTTTTACAGCCTGATCAATAAGGTTTGGCCTCGGTGGCGCCCACAAAAGCTTAATAGTTGCATCGCCCGCATAGTTTTTATAGAGAACTTCGATTTTATATTTTTTGCCAGCAAGTAGTTCAGCCGGTGCTTCAATATGAATGGCTTCATGCTCATTCTTCGAAGAAATCAGTTTTTTACCTTCAAGAAGTATTTCATAACCAGATGAGCCCCAGCTTCCAATAGCGTAGGTTCCTGAAACAGGAGGAACCAGATAAGTGGTCCATTTTATACCAAAATTATCATCGGGCATATCATATCTTGGAGAGAGCAGTTCCCAGTAGAAATCGATATTATCATCCACTCTGGTGAAAACAGGTTTCCCTTTCATATCCCTGTTATTAAAATACTCCCCATAAGCGCCCTGTATTCCATCGGGTGTCTCAAGGTATCGGGAAGGGATAGGTGATAAATTGTGAATTCCTCCTGCCAGATCACTGCCTTCTGCATAAATTATCTTTGTGCCCGGAGTAAGCTTGTTATTAATACCTTTCAGAATAGTGACAGGATCTTTTGGTATACCATTATAATTGCCTATCAGCGATTCAAAGTTATCAGCATTGGGGCCTATCACGGCAATAGTTTTAATATCTTTTGAAAGAGGAAGAACATTGTTTTCATTCTTCAGAAGAACAACTGATTTCCGGGCTGCCTCACGTGAAAGGGAATTATTATAATCGGAACAATTTACAAAAAATGGTATCTGTGCATAAGGAACCATTGCATCCGGATCGAACATCCCAAGTTTAAACCTTGCAGTGAATGCTCTTTTTACAGCTACATTTATATCAGCTTCAGTTAATAATCCACGAGTAACTGCCTCCACCAGGTTTTTATAATCAGAACCACATTCAATGTCAGTTCCTGCTTTAACAGCCTGGGCGGCTGCCTCGGCAGCATCTTTTGCAAAATGAGTAAATTTGTAAAAGTCGGTAATTGCCCAGCAATCAGAGACGACATAGCCTTTAAAACCCCACTCATTGCGAAGTATGCCAAACAATACAGGGTTGGCACAACAGGGATAATCCCTGAACATATTATAAGCTCCCATTATCGAGTATACCCCTGCATCCATCACAAGCGTACGGAAGGCAGGAAGATATGTTTCCCTGAGATCTATCTCACTAACTTTTGCATTAAATGTGTGTCGCGACGGCTCCGGACCAGAGTGAACAGCAAAGTGTTTGGCTGTTGCTACTGTCTTTAGATATTTGGGATCGTCACCCTGCATACCTCTGACAAATTCATACCCCATTCTTCCTGTAAGAAATGGATCCTCGCCATAAGTCTCGTGGCCTCTTCCCCATCGCGGATCGCGGAAGATGTTAATATTTGGAGACCAGAAGGTGAGCCCCTGGTAGATTCCTGTCTTCCCATTTCTCTGAAACTCATGATATTTTGCCCTTGCTTCATCAGAGATAGCATTCGCTACATTGAATAAAAGCGCTTCGTCCCATGAGTTTGCTATGGTTATTGATTGAGGGAACACAGTTGCATAACCTGCTCGTGCCACACCATGCAGAGCTTCATTCCACCATGTGTATGCAGGAATACTCAGACGGGGAATTGCCGGTGAAGTATATACCAACTGATCGGCTTTCTCCTGAAGTGTCATCCGTGATACAAGATCATTTACTCTTTCGTCAACAGAGAGGGCCGGATTCCGAAACGGGAATTGGTATGAACTCTGTTGTGCCCTTAAAATGAATGTTGCAGCAGACAGTGATAAAGCCAGAATTAGTGAACAAACTTTTTTCATGTGTTGGAATTTCTATCTAAGTGGAAAAGTATAAAAAAAATGCCGGATATTAAAAGAAAATCGATTCTTCTGATCCGGCATCAAGTTACTCATCTGAAGAAGCTGTGTGATAATTTCGCTTCTGATTACCAGGCTTCTCTAAATGATATTTTTATTCAGATTTTAAAAAATATTAAACCACAGGTAATTTCCAGGGTTCTCTGTAATTCGGAATAAGAAAACTGTTTGCATCTGAGTCGTTGGTAAATTTGGTGCCATCCCAAATGAGTTTTTTACCTGTTCGGAAGGCAATATTTCCCAGTGCAGAAAATTTTGCTATGTGTGCAGCTATTTCGACGTTTGCATGAGTGTTAAAATTACGGCTTGAAATACACTCGAGATGATTCTGAACATGGTTCTTAAGGCCTTCACCGGTACCTTTTTTCCATGGAACCGCCTCCATACGGGTTTTGCCGTTGACGACTTCAGGTATTACCTCCCATCCTTCACGATCTACCACAAGTGTTCCATTTTCTCCTACAAAACCTAAAACGGCATTCCTTCCATAACCTCCATCGTTAATTCCAATAGCATGGTCCCACATTACATTGAATCCATTAAATTCATAGATAGTCTGCAAACTGTCAGGAGTTTCGCAGGCATCCTGAGGATAACCATACTTTCCGCCCATAGCCATTACTGAGTTAGGTGCAGTAACATCCATGCCGAATAATGCAAAATCAAGAAGGTGAACACCCCAGTCAGTCATAAGACCGCCTGCATAATCCCAGAACCACCTGAAGGTAAAGTGAAAACGGTTCCGGTTGAAAGGGCGGCTGGGAGCCGGACCGAGCCACATATTATAGTCTACTCCTGCAGGAACCGGTTCATCAGCCCGTACGGGTATTGAGGTATTCCAGCCCTGATAAGAGTATACCCTTACAAGCCTTACCTTACCAAGCTTACCAGTCCTTATAAAATCAACAGCATTAAGCCAGTGAGGATCACTCCTCTGCCACTGACCGACCTGAACAATCCTCTTATATTTTTTAGCAGCATTCACCATAATGTTGCACTCTCCAATTGTTCTGCCAATTGGCTTTTCACAATAAACATCCTTGCCTGCCTCACAAGCTGCAACCATTTGTAAACAATGCCAATGATCCGGCGTTCCAATGATTACCACATTAATATCCTTATTGTCGATGAGTTTTCGCCAGTCTTTATAAAGGTTTGCAGGTTTCTTGCCCCGGATCTTCTCAACATCTGCAGCTCTGCGGTTAAGCACACTTTCATCAATATCACATAAAGCTATGCATTCTACCTGAGGATGTTTAAGAAATTCACTCAGATCAGCAAAACCCATACCATTGCATCCAATAAGTCCAACATTTATCCTGTCAGAAGGTGCACAACCTGTCATTGCACCGGATAATGATGGTATTAAAGTCAAACCTGCAGTCGTTAATGCAGTGTTTCGTAAAAATACGCGCCGTGTTGTCATAAGTATATTTAATTTTATTTAAAATTCTATTTAACTGAAAATCTGTAAATAGTGGTTGATTTGAAAGTTTCACCAGGATTGAGAATGGTAGTCGGGAAATCTGCATGATTCGGACTATCGGGATAATGACCTGATTCGAGACACATACCCGACCTGTAGATAAATAGTTTTCCCCCATGACCCATTTTTGTTCCATCAAGGAAGTTACCTGTGTAGAGCTGCATGCCGGGCTGATCTGTAATTACCTCAAGCATACGTCCGCTAACAGGTTCATATACGGTAACATCAACTTCTTCTTTATTATCAAGAATATAGTTGTGGTCATAACCACGGCCAAGAACGAGCTGATCATACTTATCACCAATTCTTTCCCCAATAGTATGAGGAGTGTTGAAGTCAAAGGGGGTACCTGCAACGGGACGGATCTCTCCGGTTGGTATCATAACTGAATCGACAGGAGTAAAAGCAGAAGCCTTAAGTGTCAGTACATGATCAAGAATATTACCATTTCCTGCCCCATGCAAATTAAAATATGCGTGATTGGTGACATTAACAATAGTTCTCTTGTCAGTTGAACAGGTATAATCCATAACAATCTCGTTGTTATCAGTCCATGTATAGGTAACAGATGCATTAACCGTTCCCGGGAAGCCTTCTTCCATGTCGGGGCTGAGATATGTAAATTTTACAGCCGGGAATTTACTGTCCTTCAGAACTTCCGTATTCCATACTACGCTATGCCAACCTGCTGGTCCGCCGTGTAGTGTGTTTGGTCCATTATTTACAGGTGTATTATATACAACACCATCAAGAGTAAATTTCCCTTTCGCGATCCTGTTAGCAAATCTTCCTACAACAGATCCGAAAGACATATCGCCTTTAAGCGTTTCATCAAAAGTGTCGTACCCGAAGGTAATGTTTTCCTTTTTGCCGTTTTTATCGGGGACTTCAATCCAATTTAACTTTGCACCATAATTAGTAAGTCTGATAACATTACCTTGTTTATTGGTAAGTGTTAACAGATAAACTTCTTTCCCATTGTGCGAACCGAAAACATCTTTTCTAACCATCTCTTTATTTTTTGTTGGCTGATTGCACGAAGTAATTATGACTGCAATCATTGTTAGTGATAAAAACAGAATTTTTTTCATTGTGTATAATGATTAATTTTTGCTAATTTAATAAACTTTCCTGACCATAGTGGTCAGTTTGTTAAAATAAACAGGTTTCATTACATGATTGGCCCGAAGGGTCGGATAGGGATGAAATGAAGTAGTAAAATATATAATAATGGTGCATATTATCCCCATAAAGCTTATATTTGTGGATAATATACCACATTTATTATGAAAACAAAAAAGCAAATACTTTTTCCAAAGCATCAGAAAATACTTGAACAATTAGGCGAAAACATTAAGTTAGCGAGAAAAAGAAGGGGCTTAACTACTATTCAGGTTGCTGAGAGAGCAGGCGTTGATCGTAAAACTCTGTATTGGATCGAGAAGGGAAATGCCAGAGTCACGCTTGGTGCATATTTTAATGTACTACGAGTACTGGGATTGCAAGATGACCTTTTAAAATTAGCTTCAGATGATGAGTTTGGCCGGAAGCTTCAAGATCTTAAGTTATTGGGAGAAAAATAATATGGATAAAAATAAATCAGATATATGGGTTTATGCACACTGGATAGGAATGTCAGATCCAAAGTGTATTGGAATTCTGTCAGCTCATTTTAGCAAAGGGAGAAAGTCATTCAGTTTTGAATATGATAAGGCCTGGATCTCTTCTCATGAACAAATACTACTCGATCCGGATCTTGGATGGTATGATGGACCACAATTCCCCAGCAAAAAGGATAATTTTGGTATATTCCTTGATTCCATGCCGGATTCGTGGGGGAGAACCTTAATGCAAAGAAGAGAACCACAGAGGGCATTAGAAGAAGACAGGGAACCACGCATTCTTCATGAAATAGATTATTTACTAGGTGTCTATGATGAGAGCAGGATGGGGGCTTTGAGGTTTAAAATAGATCCCCTTGGTCCATTTTTGGAAACTGCACCAGGTACTACAATTCCTCCATGGACCACTTTAGGTGAATTACAAGAAGCTGCTAAGGCTATAGAGTCGGATGAGGATGATTATAATATACGTAAATGGATTGCAATGTTATTGGCACCAGGATCATCATTAGGTGGAGCGCGTCCAAAAGCAAATTTTAGTAATAAATCAAATGATTTATGGATAGCAAAATTTCCCTCAAAAAATGATACCATTGATAAGGCCGCATGGGAATTCCTTGCATTCCGTATGTCTGCAAAAGCAGGAATTATAATGTCCAATTCCGGGATATCGAAAATATCAGGTAATTATAATACCTTCCTTACAAAAAGATTTGACCGTATTAAAAAAGAGCGCATACATTTTGCATCCGCAATGACTATGACAGGAAATACCGAAGAGTCCTTAAGAGACAAAAAAGCAAGTTACCTTGAAATTGCTGAGTTTATTAAATTTTCAGGCGCTTCGAATAAAGAAGATTTATATCAATTGTGGAGAAGAATAGTTTTTAATATTTCAATTTCAAATACCGATGATCATTTAAGGAATCATGGATTTCTTCTTTCTGAAGACGGCTGGAGTCTTTCTCCTGCCTTTGATGTTAACCCATCTGTAGACAAGCAGGGACTCGCACTTAATATTGACATGGATAATAATGCGTTAGATTTTGAATTAGCGAAAAGTGTCGGAGAATTCTTTATGTTAAATACTGATATGATGAGTAAAATACTTACTGAAGTCAAGTCTGTTGTTAAAGAATGGAGAAAGTATGCTAACTCCATAGGTATACCAAAAACTGAGCAAGACAGAATGACCCCTGCATTTAGATTTTAATACTTAAACAATTTTCACAACTGCTACTTAGTCCTGAACTGCCACGCCGGCAACCCTGCTTTGTTAAACAGCGATGCTTCAGCGCCATTACGCCAGCAATATCTTACCGAAACAGGTTCCCTGACAGAAGGGGAGGAAACCAGCACTTCGTTATTTACAATTTTTGCATCAGCCTTTACATAACGCCCGTCTTTTCCTGCAATTTCGAACTCTTGAAGTTTGCCACTCTTTGCAATCAATCCACCTTCAACATTATCAAATTGTAATTTTATAGTACCGGCAGCCGCAGACATCGATTTATAAACTGGCCCAACACAGGGATTTTTCATTCCATAGTCATTATTCAAAGCAAGTAATGCAAGTCTTTCTCCAACCTCTTTTTTATAAGGTGGATGAATATTTTTTACAGTGGCTATATCGAGAGTAACAGCCATTCCTGTTTTAGCCAGTTTAAGGGCGCTCTCCTGCGCTTCACGCAAAAATCCTGATTCAGTTGAATCGACACCGGCATAAACGTATGGAGCAATCTGGACAAAATAGAATGGAAAATCTTTAATTCCCCATGCCGTTCTCCAGTTTTCAATCATAGCCGGAAATATTTTTGCATACTGATCTGCCCTTCCGACATTACTCTCACCCTGATACCAGATTGCACCTTTTATCTGATATGGCAATACCGGGTTAACCATTCCATTAAATAAAACTGCTGGTGTACCCGGACCAATATTTACAGGCCTTTTTCTGGCCTGAAACTCATTTTCCGAAATATCGTAAACATAAAATTTACTTCCCTTTAATTCTGCGACAGGCTGATATTTCCAGTCACCTATAATCGGGATAAAAAGCTTTGAATCACTTTTCAATGAGAGTTTCATTTTTTCAGGTGCGCCCAATATTCCTCCTCCACCCTGTGTATCAAGAACCCGAACCGAAATTTCATTTTTTCCTGATTTTACCAATGATGCCGGAACTTCGTAATTCCTGTCAACCTGCCAGAAACCCGCCATTTCATTCGATCCGATAAGCTTTCCGTTAAAATATGTTCTATCCATATCATCGATCGGACCTAATGAAATAATGAGGTCTTTCCCGGTCATATTCTGAGGTATCTCAACCATTTTCCGGAACCAAACCACACCGTCAAATTCACCAATAACTGTTTCAAATTGAGCCGGAAGAGTCATAGAAGGCCATTTACTGTCGTTAAATTCTGAAGCCGGGACATTTTCATCATTAAAGCTCAGATTTTTCCACTGGTCATTCCCCGCAGACTTAATTTCAACCTGCTTATGAGTATTCAGCCATGTTTGATATTCAGCCTGTAAAGGAGCAGACTCCTTAATAGCTTTAATCTCTGAAATAAATTCTCCTTTCTTTTCAAGTGATTCTAATGAAGTCCATGATTCTGATGGTGTTCCTCCCCATGCTGATTCAATCAAACCTACCGGCTCATGCAGTTCATTATTCAACTTTTTTCCAAAGAAATATGCTGTGGCGCTGAATTGCTTAACTGTCTCGGGTGTACTTACCTCCCATTTTCCTGTACATTCATCAATTGGATCGCCCGATATCTTTTTCTGTACGTTGAAAAGGCGTATCTCCGGAATTGAAGCAGATGCAATAGTAGTGGATGAATGCATTACTGTATCAACAGGTGGCCAGCCCGCGAGTGGCATCTCCATATTCGACTGACCAGAACAAAACCAGACTTCTCCGATCAGAACATTTTTAATTATAACAGAGGTATCCTTACCCGATATAGTTATTGTGAAAGGACCGCCTGCTTCAGGTGTAGGTATTATAACCTCCCATTTCCCATCTTTTCCTGCAACTGCCTGTCCGCTGGAATTCCAACTTGCTGAAACGCTTATTTTGCGTCCCGGGTTTGCCTTACCCCATATCTTTGCATTTGTTTTCTGTTGCAATAACATATTGTCTCCAATGAGTGAAGGCAATTTTAAGTTTGAACTGGTCTGACAACTGACCAAAGTCAGAAATGAGATTAAGAATACTGTTGTTAATTTCATGTTTTGAAGGTTTTAAATAGTTTTGAAGATATAATATCGCCTGAAAATCATTTATTATATAATGCCTCCAATGCTCCTGCAAGGTAAGCGGCGGGTGCATTCCAATTAATTGTTATTTCATTCGAAGCATAAGAACATACAGAGTCGGTATATGACTCATCAGGGATGTTTGAAGGATATGTCTTACATCCATCCTGCTGACCGGGATTTGGGCCTCCGACTATCAAACCCGGAACCGGATCTGCAATACCATCAGCTTCTGATAAACGGTGATGTGGAAACATTGGCGTTTTATGACCATATCCTGTTACAAATGAGTATCCTGTTGCATTACGACCTAAGATATAATCCAGATTTGTAAGAGCATAATCCAGATATTTCCTGTCTTTTGAAAGCTTATAAGCCTGGATAAGTAAGATACCCTGATTTGTTGCAACTGAATTGCTTCCCCAGATAAAGTCTTTTGCTGATTTACCAATTATTGTCATATATGCCCGGCCAGTAACTCCTTCTGTCATCTTATCCGCCGTTCTTAATATTCGTTCTTTTAAAGCATAAAAATCCTTCTTTGCTGAATTTGTAAGTTTCTTTTCGAACCTGATAAGGGTATAGTATCCAAGGAGTCTGACATTGTTCCATGAAGGAAGTGGCATGAGCGTATCAGGAAACATCGGATATGCTGTGTAATAGCTTTCATTACCGGTACTTATGTATAATTCTGCAGCAGCCCAGATAAATTCATCACTAAAATCAGAGTCACCATAGCCACCGGTATTTATTACCGGTTTGAACTCCTTATTCATAAGATTTTGATCATAAGCCATTTGGGGGTTTTTCACCGCCCATTTCCATGCTTTGTCAGCAGATTTCATACAAGAATCAGACAAGCCGGGAAAGACTTTTTTGAAGTTACTGAATATACGTCCGGCTTGTGCCATGACAGCTGCAAAGTCGAGTGTAGCCGCGGTTCCTTTTGGAACAACATAACGCGGTGTTGTCGCAACGGATGGCATAACAAATCCGTCGAAATTGGCATTTGTTACCTTATTATAAACACCTCCGTCAGAGGGGTCTTCCATTGTAAGCATCCAGCGAAGGTTCCAGACTATCTCATTTAACAGATCGGGAGCTCCGTTACCACTTTCAGGAATATTTATTTTAAGTGTATCAAAACAGGCAGGGAAATCTTCGTACAGAGAAAGTAATGTACCCATTGTAATACCGCTGTTCACAATATATTTATTGTAGTCACCTGCATCGTACCATCCACGGGGACAGGAGATTATTGTTCCTGCAGGACGGTTTGGGGAGGCCGCGGCAGGATGAACGATTACCTTGTTATCGGGGTGTCCGGCTGCACGGCTCCATTTCCCTGCGTACGCAATAAGCAATGGGGTTGACATTCTCTGAAAATAAAAACCTTTTATAAGAGCTTTTGTGAGGTTGCAGAAAATTTTAGGTTTAATCTCGAAAGAATAAGAATCTCCCTGTCCGGGTAAATTTAATTTATAGATACCTGGCTTAGTGACTGCTGAGAAATCAGCAAACCTGGTTACTTTAGGAGAGAACTCCGATTTGTGAGGAGCGCTCAGTTTTGATTTGAATACGATCTCTCCGGAAGTCGCTGACTTAATAAGAAATTCGCTATCGTTATCCTCAGTAATAACTGCAATTTTAGGAGCATCAGGATAGAATCCAATCTGGTTTAGCCTGATTCTGTTTGCAGCCTCCTGTGCCGGCATAATTAATGGTGTGGAGATGCAGATCAGAAGGATATAAATCAATTTTCGCATTATTGGTCTTTATTTATTGAGTTACAAAAGTTTTAATATGTATGTAAATGATGTTGGTTCAGCATAAACAATATATCCGGGCAAAGGTCGTGGACCACAACTTGCCGTCCCGACTCCCAGTGTAAGATGACTGATACAGAATACAGTAGCATTACAAGGTGGCAGGTCAATACGGTATTCGGCTTTATCCAAAACCTCATCGCTGTATGGCAGCATTGATACTTGCATGAGGGTGTTGCCGGATTGTGCCATAAGCCCGTTCCCGGATGCCGTGGTTACTTTTGCCCAACGCACGTCCTCGTGATTTCCACAGTCCATAGGCTTTTCATAGGGAGTAAGCTGCTCTTTGACAGTACTATTATATACTCCAATATCAAACCCTCGTTTCCGGTCAGCGTAATTTTCCATCGGGCCACGACCAAAATAGGAAGCCTGGTCAAACTTTTTATCAAGGAATATTCTTACTCCAATCCGGGCTACAGCAAGCTTGGGATCGCTTGAACTAAAAGTGTTTTCGGATTTTACTGAGCCATCCCCGGAAATTGTATAAACAACATTATGATTAACAGTGAAGTTGTTTTTACCTTCTCCAAGAAGCTTGACAGTGATAGTAACTGATGAAGGGGATTTCTGTTCAGCATTAACTGATTGTGCTGTCCACTTCAACTCCCTCAAACCTGATGTTACCCAGCCTTTGTCAGCCCACATATCATCATTACGGTGAGGTGCGCGCCACAGATGTAACCTCGGACCGCCGTCTTTTAGCAACATATTGACACCTTTTTTTTCAAGGCTCGAGAATGTACCATCAGTTTTATCGAAAACAACAGCGAAGCCGGAACCCTTAACAGTAATTTCTTTATCGTTCTGAGTAAGACTGACAGGATCAATAGTAATATCAGGTTTAACTGCAACAGTTTCAGCAGGAAGCTGGAACTGTTCCGAAACCATTTCAAATCCTTTTTTGGCCCATTTCTGATCAGCTGCCAGGGAGAATGATATCCTGATAAAATATTCTGCTCCTTCAATTGTTTTTATAATCTTATATGGAATTGTTATTAAAGCATTTTTGCCGGGAGCAATAACAGGAAGTTTTATATCGCCATGGGAGATTTCAGCGCCATTTTCCGATAATGTCCACATACCGGTAAACCCATTAAGATTAATGAATTGGTATTTATTCTGAATCAGGAACTGTCCTTTTATGAGGTCTTCAGTTGATATTTTAATCCACTGATAAACATGTTTCATTTCGGGATAATGTGGTTTAAGAGAACGGTCAGAAGCAACTACTCCTTTATGAATAAAGTAGTGGTCATTAGGAAACTCACCAAACCCTCCACCAAAAGCGATAATTGAATGATCCTTATCACGCCGGTTATAAATACCCTGATCCTGCCATTCCCAGATTGCTCCGCCTAATAGTTCGGGATATTTATCGAAAAGATCATTGTATTCACCTATTGCACCCATTGAATTGAACATGGCGTGAGCATACTCGCAAAGAAAGAATGGTTTTTTAAAAGTAGTATCATTCGCAATACGCTCAACTTCTTTTGGTTGTGTGTACATCTGACTCTCGATATCCGCAGGATTTTTCTGCCCGGTTCCAAAGCCTTCATAGTGGACCGGTCTCCCCTGATCTATTCCTTTTATAGCAGCTAATGCAGCCCTGAAGTTTGATCCTCCCCTTCCATTCTCATTTCCCAGCGACCAGATAATTATTGAAGGATGGTTTTTAAAATTCTCAACATTCGCCACATTCCTGTCAATAATAGCCGCTTTCATTGTGGGCTCTTCATCAAACCTGCCCGAATAGCCATGACATTCGACATTTGCTTCGGCAACCAGGAATATCCCATACTCGTCACATAATTCATACCAGCGCGGGTCGTCGGAATAGTGAGAAGTCCGCACAAGGTTGCAGTTTCCCTGTTTGATTAGTTCAAGATCACGTATCATCTGGGCCTCAGTTACAGCATGACCAACATCCGGCCAGTTTTCGTGACGGTTTACACCTTTAAGTTTAACCGGGGTACCATTGACGAGAAAAAGTCTTCCTTTTATTTCAACTTCTCTGAAACCGGTTCGTGATGAAAGAGTTTCAATTGTATTATTTTTATCCTTTAGAGTTAGAACTGTTGTATAAAGCCGGGGAGTTTCAGCTGTCCATTTCTCCGGATTCGTTACCGTGAAAGTCAGCTTTACAGCTGTTTCTTCACCTGGTTTTAATGCAGGAACATCACTCTGAGCCTGCGAAGCTGTGACAGCATTGGTACCATCAAATAAGTTTGCAGAAATTCTTGATTCTTTTACAGCTTTGGTTCCATAGTTCTTTACCCTGGCTGTTATTTCGACTGTAGCATCGCGATACTTATCGTCAAGAAGAGTATTAATGAAAAAATCGCGAATATGCTGTTTTGGAGCACTCCATATTGTCACATTACGGAATATACCGCTCAGGCGCCACATATCCTGGTCCTCAAGAAATGTACCTGAAGTAAACCGGTAGACCTCAACTGCAACCATATTTTTACCTGGCTTAACATACTTTGTTACATCAAATTCAGCAGCATTACGGCTATTAACACTATATCCGACCTTCATGCCATTGACCCAAAGAAAGAATCCTGCATCAACACCATCGAAAGTCAGAAATGTCTGACGCTCTTTCCATTCGGCCGGAAGATCAAAATCACGCCTGTAACTGCCGACAGGATTGCGTTCTTCATAAGCGGTGAAATTCTTTGGTGGCATACTCATAACATGAGGAAAATCTTTTCTGATAATATAACCCAGATTCCTGTAATATGGCGTTCCATAACCAAGTACCTGCCAGTTAGAAGGAACTGAAATCTCTTTCCAGGAAGTTACATCGAAAGTTTGTTTATAAAAATCGACCGGACGCATCTGGGGCCAGGAAACCCAATTGAATTTCCATATACCGTTCAGACTCCTGCAAAAAGTGGAAGAGTGTCTTTTAGCAATAAGAGCTTCAGTAAGATCCGCATAAGGCATAAGGGAAGCATGAGCCGGTTCTTTATTTATTCCAAGGAGCTCTGGATTCTCAATTTCAGCAGGTACAGGCGCTCCTCCTAAAGAATCCTTAGGTGAGACATTTTGTGAATAGCCCGACAAACCGGTAACAAAAAGAGCTACAAAGCTCAATACAAATTTTGAATAGTTTTTCATATTATTTATTGATTAGATCTTTCAATTATTTCAAGGCACATCCTGGAATCATGATAGGGGCATTTCCAGAATCCGGCCTTATCTTCATTAAGATCCGGAAGCAGATTATTGTCAACACTCCAGTACCACTCCCCGTTCTCATTGTCGATCAGATTATCAGATATAAATCTCCAGGTTTTCAGACTCATATCCAGGTATTCCTTTTCTCCGGATAAGCCAAATGCATTCAGATACCCGATTACGGTTTCAGCTTGTACCCACCAATGTCTGTCTGAATCTATTTTCCCCGTCTTGATAAATTTTTCATAAATCATACTGCCGTCAGCCATGATTCCCTCTTTTGATGATTCAGCTATCCTGAGACATATCCTCTTCACTTTTTTTATGAGAGCTTCATCCCCAAGTACCAGGGCAGCTTCATAAATAAGCCACGACGATTCAATGTTATGGCCGTATGAAACAAAGTCAGTTTTATTGTTCCAATTTTCATCAAAAAACATATTAAGGTTAAATGTATAACTATTTATGATTTTATCAGTAAAAACATTGATAAGTATGTACAATTGTTTCTTCAGGAGATCATCTTTCCATATTCTGTAAAGATTTGTGTAAGCTTCCAGAACATGAAGGTGAGTATTCATGGTCTTCTTCTCATTAGCATCTTTTGTGCTAAGCCGAAGATCATCAAGGTTACCCCATTCTTTGCTGAAGGCTTCAAAATATCCATCAAGCTTGTCATCATAACTCTGTTTTTCAATCAACATGAAAAGGTCGATTGCTTTATCGAGACATGTCTTATCATTTGTAATACGGTAATATTCTGTCAACCCATAAATGGCAAATGCCTGTGCATATATCTGTTTTTTGCCGTCTATAATATTCCCCTTATAATCCAAAAGCCAGTATACTCCGCCAAATTCCTTGTCAAAGAAATGTTTGAGGAGATAATCTTTTGATCTCTCAGCTGTCTTAAGATATTCAGGATTTTTCAGAATCCTGTAAGCTGAGGAAAAAGTCCACAGTATTCTGGCATTTAATACGCATCCTTTGTCAGCATCCTCGTGAACACGACCAGAACCATCAATCCTTCCATAGAAACCACCATTTTGGGAATCGATCATTTTTGTCATCCAGAAGGGAAGAATATTAGTCACTAATTCTTCTTTAACTTCTGATTTAAGTATTTCAAGGTTGCTTTTTGACATGCATTTGTTTTAAAATAGCCCTTCAGGTGGCCTTATTCTTCTTTCACACTATCTCTTCTTACAGCCAGTTCTGCGCTTATTGTGAGCATCTTTTTTTCATTAAGCGGATAAATAAACATGAAGAATGCTCCTAATAAAGTTCCAATCGCCGGGAAGAAACTCAGCATCATTTTTATTCCTGTCTGAGCCTCGGCAGTCTGGACCACATTCGCTTTAAAACCGTAGTATCCAAGAAGCCAGCCTGCCAGAGCACCTCCAATTGTCCATCCGAATTTCTGAGACATTGAAGATGCCGAGAAGACGAGACCTGTAGCACGACGACCTGTTTTCCATTCAGAGTAGTCGGAAGCGTCTGCATACATTGACCATACCAGAGGAAAGATAATGCCGGCGCTCATACTTATTAAAAACTGAAATATAAAAATAAGGTTTATGCTGCTCCTGTCGAGCCAGTAGAATCCAATACTGAACACCGTAGCAAAAAGCATAGCATACATGAAAGTGTATTTCTTACCTATCCTGTCGGAAACTGGTTTGGCAAGCAGAACTCCGACAATATTAGCGGCCTGTCCAAGGACAAAATAAAGACTGCTTAGCGTAATCGTCAGATTTACAGCTTTTATTGAAAAGGCGCTTTGTCCCTGAATATAATATTTGAAATAATAAATAGCTGCTCCGTCGCGGATAGAATTAAAGAATATTGCTGCAATACCAGCGCCAAGCAGAATGAACCACGGAGAATTATGCCACAGGTCGTTAAGGTCTTTTTTCAGCGATGTTTTTACTGTTACAGGTTTAACGCGTTCACGTGTCCATAAAAAAGTAAACATGAAGAATGTTATTGCTATAAGAGCAAATACCACAGCAGCTAACTGCCATCCCTGTTGGAGGTTTACACCACCTTTCCCCAGTTTACTGAAAATATCAACCAGGGGTTCAGCGAGTGCAAGGACAAGCAGACTTCCCCCAAAAGCAAAAATGAATCTGAAAGTAGCCAGACTGGTCCGCTCTTTTCCGTCGGCAGTCATAACACCCATAAGTGATGCGTAAGGTACATTGATCATTGAGTATACCATCATCATAAGGGAATATGTAACGAAGGCATAAATCACTTTTCCTGACTCTGTAAACGCCGGTGTTGTAAATGTCAGAACTCCTATAATTCCAAAAGGAACAGCTATCCATAAAAGGTATGGCCTGAACTTACCCCACCGGGTCTCAGTACGGTCACCCAGGATCCCGACAATAGGATCGAAAGCGGCATCCCAAATCCTGGTGACAAGAAACATCGTTCCGACAAGAGTGGCAGAAATTCCAAAAACATCAGTGTAAAAAAACATAAGATACATTGAGAACAGCTTCCAGAACATGGAGCTGGCAGCATCACCAAACCCATATCCTATCTTTTCTTTCAGTTTCAGTTTTTGTGAGATCATAGGAATAGTTATAAAGTGCGTTTTGAAAATTATTTTATCGTTTTCTGAAGTTTAAGATTCTTGTCAATCAGCTTTTTAAGTATCTCAACAGAGGCAGCAGACCGCAGACCATCAGACGGAGTATTTAAGCAATAATCAACAAGTTTATCGAGTGTGGATACTGCGACATGCATCCTGGTATCCGATGAAGCATAATAAATATATACAAATCCATCTTCATCTATAATCCAGCCATTGGTAAATAACACATTCGAAACATCGCCAATTCTTTCTTCGCCTTCCGGAGCCATGAAAAATCCTGCCGGTTCTGCTATGAGTTTTGAAGGATCCTTTAAATCAGTCATATAGAGATAGAGAACGTATCTCAAACCGGCGGCACAACCTCTCACACCGTGTGCCAGATGCAGCCATCCTGCATTCGTTTTTACCGGATGGGGTCCTTCCCCGTTTTTCTGTTCTTTAATAGTATGATAATAACGGAAGTTTATGATTTTCTCTTCTTTAATCTCGGCATGAGTCATATCATCGATCAGCGCCCAACCTATACCACCCCCTGATCCGGCATCAATAAATCCGTCCTGAGGACGCGTATAGAGTGCGTATTTGCCATTTACAAATTCCGGATGAAGCACGACATTTCGTTGCTGACTTCTTGTTTTGAGATCAGGAAGCCTATCCCATTTTTTGAGATCATGAGTACGGGCTATACCGGCAGCAGCAACAGCAGAGGAGAGATCTCCAGCCGGAGCAGCAGGGTCCTTTCTTTCAGAACAAAAGATTCCGTAAATCCATCCGTCTTCATGCATGGTAAGGCGCATATCATAAACGTTTGTATCAGGATTGTCTGTTTCAGGCATGGTTACCGGGTAGTCCCAGAACCGGAAATTATCAACTCCGTTTGGACTTTCTGCGATTGCAAAAAAAGATTTCCGGTCATTCCCTTCGACACGAACAGCGAGTATGTATTTCCCTTCAAACTTCATTGCACCTGCATTGAATGCCGCATGAATGCCAAAGCGCTCCATCAGGTGAGGATTTGTTACCGGATCGAGGTCATATCTCCAGTATAAAGGTGTATGGGCTCCTGTAAGTACAGGATATTTATACCTGTGAAAGATTCCGTTTCCCGGGTCAATTTTTTCATTTTCCCTGTTCAAGAGTTTCTGGTGCTCTTCAGTAAGGAGATTCAATCTTGATTTGAAATCTGTTTTCATGATATACCAGATTTAAAGTTAGTTAGGTCGCGACTGCTTGCTACAAATGATATCCCTGCAATTATTTTTATTCTACAATCCATTCGTATATTCCGCTGGCAAAATCTTTATTTAATTTAACCTTTATTTTAACTGCAGTTGTTTTAACAGGTTTAAATAATAGAGAATCCCATCCGTCCTTTGTTACTTTATATGGTGTTTTAGCGCTTACAGATTCCCATATATTTCCATTCAGGTATAGAATTTCCCATGAATCGGGTATCCTGCAACCTCCGTCGGGCCCATCGTCAAACCAATAGACCTTAGTTTTAGAAACGATTTCAGGCTTATTAAAATCATACTCAACCCATTCCGTTTTATCCTTGTCGGGCCACCAATGATAATATAAAACTGAATGATCATTCGAATTTACAGGTTCTGCCTGATCATTTACAGCAGATAATTCTTTTGTAATTTTGCTTGCTTTTACTTTACTCCTGTTAGCAATGGTCGGAGCAGGTAATGGATGAGACGACTTAGTGGATGTAGGGAACCAGACCATCATCTGTCCTGCGCCACGATTATTCCACAAAGCATACGGAATTAGCTTTACAGGCTCTGAGCCGAGCATCTCTACTTTATCATTGAGAGTCTTCTTTGTCTGTACACCGGATGTTATAATTACCTGCGTTCCCTCAAGAAGAGAAGGTTCGAATTCAGTTGTAAAAGCAGCATCCTTTTTTATAACTAAATCCAGCACATTTCCCGTGTTGTTCTCTGGCCATTCAGCACAGTAAATTACCGGACCTCTCTGAAAAGCGATCTTATCCATGTCTTCTTTTACTCTGGCATCAGCAACAACTTTGCGGACCGGCATGGGAAACTCAACTTCTACTTTATCACCTGATTTCCATTTTCTTGAAACTAAAGCATATCCATCTGCAAGATTCAGATCAGTAACTTTTCCGTTGATAAAAAGTTTTACCGCCTCAGTATCCTGGTCAGTAAATTTATAGAGCCCCCCTGGCTGAGCTTCGTTTTGAGCCCATCCGGGAATCCTGATCTTAAGAATGAACTTCCCGCTTGTCTCAGGATTAAGATTTAATTCAACCTTCCCGTCCCAGGGGAAATTTGCTTTTTGTGATATCCTGACCTTCGTTTTACCAACGGTGATATCTGCTTCGTTGGAGATGAACAAATTTACATAGAGTTCTTTATCTGTCACAGCATAAACATACCCCGGAATGGCAGGAACAAACCTGGCAACATTCGAAGGGCAGCAGGCACAGCCAAACCAGGCCTGCCGTTGATGCTGTCCATTGGATTCCAGTGGATTAGGATAGAAAAATCTGTCAGCTGATAAAGATACGCCTGAAAGCATCGAATTATAAAGTGTTTTTTCTAGGATATCAATATATTTCGACTGACCATGCAAGAGAAAGAGCCTTTGATTGAAGAAGATATCGCCGATAGAGGCGCAGGTTTCACAATAAGCCGACATATTAGGCAATATATAAGGATCGGCAAATCCTTCATTCCCTCCTGTTGCTCCAATCCCCCCGGTCAGATACATTTTACCGTAAACAAGATTTTCCCATATTTTAGTAATTGCATTCAGATAAGCAGAATCATTTTCAATAGCAGCAATGTCTGCCATCCCGGAATACATATAAGTAGCTCTGACAGAATGCCCGACAGCTTCGGTCTGGTCAACAGGTCTCAGATTAGCCTGATTGTATGACCGCCCCTTTGGGCCCCGGATATCCAGAAAAAACCTTGCCAGATCAAGATACTTTTTTTCACCTGTTACTCTATAAAGTTTTACAAGTCCCATTTCAATAACCTGGTGACCAGGATACACTTTAATCCTGTCATTGCCAAAATCCTTGTTGACAAGGTCGGCAGATTTTAATGCTATATCAAGCAGAGTTCTTTTACCCGTGGCCTGATAGTGTGCTACAGCAGCTTCATAGAGATGCCCCAGATTATAAAGTTCATGGCTCAGCACTGAATCCATTTCCCATCTGTTTTTACTTGCCCACTCATGAAGTCCTTTTCCACCATGTTTCTCTGCGATTGTACGGTTGGTATAAAGATATCCATCCGGTTCCTGCGCAAGACCTATCTTTTTTATAAGGGTATCGAGATACGTCTCAAGTTTCGGATCGGGAAGTGTCTGAAGCGAATAGCTGGCACCTTCAATTATCTTGTAAACATCTGAATCGTCGAAAGGGTAGATTGTCTGGAATTTTCCTGTATCGCGACCTGCAGCAATATCAAAATTTTTCACTCTCCCCGTTGATTCACAAAATCCAAAGGCAATAGGAATTGTTATTGAAGCATTCTTTTTTATCCTTGGAGCCCAGAAATTATCGGTAAGTTTAACTGCGGTAAATGGCACAGGCTGAATTGGATAATCTGCAACGAAGGAAGTTTTCTTAGTGCATCCGGAAAACAACAGCATAATGCCTGAGATTGTAAAAACAAATCTAACTAGCTTATTCATAGTTATTTAATTAATTTTCTACTTTAACAATCCTTCTCTCTTTCTTCTACCTCATTACCCACTGGGGGAAGGGGTTAATTTAATAAATATTTATTTTGTTAATTCCATTACTACTACAGATTTCGAAGGCATATTTATAGTCAGTATTCCATCCTTCAGAGTAAATCCGTTGAAGACAGCAGGCTTGACGGTTTCGGGACTTTCAAAACTATTAAATGAACTCATTTCGCTGGCAGTCAATACTTCTCCGGAAACCTTTTTGAATGTATCGCCTATTACAGGACAAGTTACTGTGATCGATTTGTTGGGATTTAGATTTGCAAGGGAGACGTGCACTTTGCCATCTATGTCGACAGATGCTGAAGCTGAAATTGCAGGTATCTTTTTATTCCCGAAGGTGTAATCTTCACATCTGAGGTCAAGATTCAGGAGCTTAGCCTCCTGATGGACCCTGAACATTCTGAAGACGTGATAGGTTGGTGTAAGAACTATTTTATCTTCCTTTGTAAGGATGACAGATTGCAGGACATTTACCATCTGTGCAAGATTTGCCACCTTTACTCTGTCGGCATGCTGATTAAAAATGTTCAGATGAATTGCTGCTGTAATTGCGTCGCGCATTGAATTCTGCTGATAAAGGAAGTCGGGGTTGGTTCCGGATTCGACATTGAACCAATTGCCCCATTCGTCAACCACGAGTCCTTTTGTTTTCTGAGGATCGTAACGGTCCATTATTGCCGAATGACCTTTAATAATAATGTCCATCTGGAGATTCAACCGCATCGTTTCAAACCATTCTCTCTCATCGAATTTAGTTGCAGATCCTTTGAAACCCCAACCATCAACTACAGAATAATAATGAATAGATAATCCCTGAAACATTGCACGGGTTCTCTGATCTTTCATCAATGTTTCTGTCCAACCAAAATTATAATCAGAAGGACCACAGGCAACACGGTAAAGCTGGTTCCCAGCATAATTGCCCAGGAAAGTTGAGTATTGTTTCATTGTGTTTGCATAAAACTCATCTGTCATATTTCCACCACAGCCCCAGTTTTCATTACCTATGGCAAAATATTTTACTTTCCATGGTTCTTCCCGTCCGTTTTCTTTACGCAGGATTGTCATGGGGCTCACAGAGTTCGAGGTAAGATATTCAATCCAGTCAGCCATCTCTTTAACCGAACCAGATCCGACATTTCCGTTAATATATGCATCGCAGCCAAGCAGTTCAGTCAGTTTCATAAACTCATGTGTACCAAAAGAATTGTCTTCAGTTACTCCACCCCAGTTGGTATTAACAATAGAAGCTCTTTTCCCTTTCTGACCTATACCATCTTTCCAGTGGTAAGTATCTGCAAAACAACCTCCGGGCCAACGGAGGTTAGGTACTTTAATCTCACGGAGGGCAAAGAGAACATCATTTCTGATACCATAAGTATTTGGTATCTTTGAATCTGTACCCACCCATAGACCACCATAGATACAGTTTCCCAGGTGCTCTGAGAAATGTCCATAAATATCCTTACTTATAACCGGGCCCTGATGATTTGTAACTATCACCAGTTGGTTAAAGGATACTAGGTTTTCTTTTTGTGCCATTGCTCCGGTTACAGCCAGAAAAATCAAAATAAAGAGAGAAGTAGTTAATTTTTTCATATAATATTATTCATTTAGGGCACCTCGAAAAACTACTTTTTTTTGATGCCATTGTTCAACCCAAATATATATTTTAGTTTTAGAAAAACCTAATTTTACCCCTCCAGCCTGCCTACCCTGCTTACCGGCTGCCAAGCGGCGTCAATAGAGTCATGTATGATGTTTTCTATGTAACCGAAATTATCCGGTTATTTTTTTATGGTTCTACAACCAAAAATACGTCCGGCTGTTCTGTCATAATTAGCTTCTACCCTCACATTCACTGTCGATTTTCCTTCAATTATGTCTGCCGGTATGGTATATTCCAGATCGTAGAATTTACCTGCTTCGCCACCTTTCCATTCAACTGTAGCGATCAGAATTCCATCCATTTTCACGTCAAACTTGCGGTTTTTATCATCCCCGATACAGGTCAGCAACAAACTGTTATTTATGCCAGGTTGTACCTTCATATCAAACGAGAAATAATTCCCCGCCCTTGCTTCGCGTCCTGTGCGACCCAGGGCTTCATCTATATAAGATTTTTCGCTAGCCTTCAGATTGTGGTCGCGTTCAGGCTGCATCTGGCCAACCCTGAAATTATCAATGGTACTGTTCTCAATTGCCTGTTGGCGTTTCTTTTCAGCTTCATAATCAGCCTGCCGTGCAACCCATTCATCCCGGGTAAAAAAATCAAAATATACACTGTAAAATTCATCATAAGTTTTATAGAATGGTTTCAATTCCGGATCAAAAGGCTTGCCCACTCCCATTACTTTAAATTCCAGTTTCTTATTCTCAACCGGCTTGATCCAGTTGCTTACATTGTGGTCGTCGGTTAATAGTACCGGTATTCCTGCAACTGGATCGGGAGCGACCTTCCCCAGTTTAGCTGCGAGGACAACAGGTCCATAAAGTATCGCAACGCGGTTTGGATTGTCAGGCATACTCTCGGTATGCAATTTCATTGGAACGATCATTTCGACAACATCACCTGATTTCCAAATGCGGTCAACGACCAGGAATCCTCCTTCATTGCTCTTTGCTTTTACAATTTTCCCGTTAACTTTAATCGCTACTTCATTGTTGGCCCATTTGGGATTCCTCAGATACAGTGGAAACTTAACCGGTGATTTAACCATAAAACTTAAGGCGATCCTGTTATCCTCAGGAAATGCGGTTTCCTGTTTCACAACAATGCCTTTTCCCTTCCAGTCAAGGACTGAAGGAATAAACAGGTTTACATAAAGCCCTCCATCCTTTGCCTGGTAATAAATACTTTCAACATATTTACTGTGGTTCTCCATTCCGGTGCCCACACAACAAGTGAATGTTTCAAATTTATTGCTGAATTGCTTTTGGGTACCCATACGAAGAGGAACAAAATAGCACATCATGCCATTGGTTGGATTTTGCGAAGCAAGGATGTGATTATATAAGGCCCTTTCGTAGTAATCGGCCAGTTCCTGATCCGGAGCCATGCAAAACAGGTGCATGGTAAGTTTCAGCATATTATATGTATTGCAGGTTTCACATGTGTTGTCACTTAAGCGATCATTCAGCTTATCTTCTTCGCCACAGTATTCATAACTACTATTGCCGCCAATAACATAAGAATGGTGATGCACCATTGTCTTCCAGAAAAAGGAAGCAATTGTTTTATCTGACGGTGTATTTGTGAGTTCATAACTGCGCGCTGCACCTATTGCTTTCGGCACGTTTGTATTGGAGTGTTTGCCTGGCATAGGATCAATTTCCTCAGCCAATTTCCCCATCACGAATTCATCATTAAATTTTCGGGACAAATCCAGGTATTTCCTGTTGCCGGTTATTGCATAAATGTTAACAAGAACGTCATTCATACCGCCATATTCGCAATTCAACATCTGTAACCGTTGTTCTTCGGTCAGGTTTTTCATGGTTTCAGCCGTCCAGTCTGCCATCTTTACTACAACCTGCAATGCTTTTTCGTTATCGCAATACAGATAAGCATCAACCAATCCGGCCATAAGTTTATGTACAGTATACCACGGAGACCAGCCTCCATTAAGATCAAATCCTCCCGTTTTAATAATTCCCTTTGCTACGTTGCCGAATATGGAATCTTCTCCGGGTATTGCACCAACATAGCCGGTTTTTCGGGCCGTCTGGCATCTTTCCAATTCATCGACAATATAATCGGCCCGTTTTTTAAATTCAGGATTGCCTGAAGTAATGTTAAATATTGAGATAGCCGATAAATAATGACCAAGGGTATGACCCGACAGTCCTTCGCTTTCCCAGCCTCCGTAAACATCGCCTTTGGTTGGCAGGTTGGCATTTTTGTAAAACCGGTGCAATAATCTATTCGGCTCAATTTCAAGAAGATAGGCAGCATCCTTATCCATAGCATTTTTAAATGGACTCCCTTCAAGCAATTTAACATCCTGAAGATTGAATGCAAAAGCTTTCAAATCAATAACAGGTGCAATTTTCATTTTCGGATCGTTTCTTCGTGGGACATACGTCTGAGCCTGAAGAGAACTGGCCATGATAACAAAGAATGAAAGAAACAGTAACTTTTTCATTTTGACTATTTATGTTTGATTAATAATTGGCTCCTAATTCTTCACTTATGCGTTCGATGTTGCGCATGTTGCTTTAATTTTGAGTGTTAAAATGTTGATAATGCAATTTCATTCTTACTTTAAAGGCTAAAAGCCAATTAGTAATCTTGAAAATATCTTTATGAAAAAGTCTGTTTTATTGTTTGCAATTTTACTTACGGCTACAATTATGACTATGCCCGGTCAAACAGTTCTTGATCCAAATAAAGGCTTTACTCATTGATCTGATATTTTTGACAGTATCTTGCATTTCTTTTCAATCATTATTGCCACAAATACCAATGCAATACTTTTAAAAGAAATTTTAAGCACCTTTTTATTATTAGTTATTTGTTTTACAATAATTTAGCAATCTTTGATCAGAAAAGGATTACTCCTTCAGTATATTAAAATTCCCTGCCGGCCATTGCCATGATTCTTTAACGACTGCTGTTTGCTTAAATTCCTTTCCATTACATTTCAGGACAATTGAATAGTTGCCGGTTTGAATATTTCTGAAAGGAAATTCCGCTTTCCCGAATCCGGATTCTTTTATCTGTAAAGATTTCAAGAGGCTATCAGCTTCGTTCCTTATTTCGAGTGTTGGGAGTACCAGTTGCTTTTTCTTTTGCGCAATAATTTGATCAGGATTTACATAATAATATATTTCGAAAGCCCCAGGTTCATTTGGTGTAAAAAGATGAGTATTGCCCATCAATCGGCGGTTTCCCAGCATTGCTGCTTCAGAATAATTTCTTAAAGGTTTTGACTTTACAGGTAGTAGAACAGCAGGAGCTGAAAAGATAGTATCGCTTATGTATTTTAACGGCAAAATATTGGTGATATAAACTCCACGACCATAAGTTGCAACAATCAGGTCATTTTCGCGTGGTTGTATTGCAATGTCCTTCACCGGAACTGCCGGAATCTGCTCAAATTTAACCCATGTTTTTCCTCCGTTAACGGTAACATACAGGCCACCGTCGGTTCCAGCGAAAATAAGGTTTTTGTTATCAGGGTCTTCAGTTATTACATTTACAGGCTGTTGCGGAAGATTTCCGGTAATTTTTGTCCAGGTTTTCCCGTTGTCGGATGTTTTAAAAATCAAACTTCTGAAATCATCTTTAGAATAACCCGACAAGCTGACAAATGCTGTAGCCTTATCATGTGCCGAAGCTACAACACGCGTAGTCCAGAAACCGGCAGGGCATCCTGCTAATATAATTGCCGCCGTGCAGTCAGTCCATGATGCACCATTATCAAGAGTACATTGCACTTTCCCATCATCAGTGCCAGCCCACAGGATTCCTGGTTTTAGGGGCGATTCATCGAAAGTGGTGATGGTACAGTATTTAATATGCCCCCGTCCATTTTGCTTCACAGGATCGTTGGTTGTAAGATCGGGACTGATCTCTTCCCATGTTTTGCCCTGGTTTACTGAGCGAAGCATCATTTGCGCAGCGGTATAGACGATGGAAGAATTGTGCGGTGACAGTATAAGTGGCGTAGCCCAGGTAAAGCGATATGCAGGCTTATCTCTTGTTGCCTCAGGCATGATACGGGTAGAAGTACCTGTCCATGCATCAAGTACCAGCTGCTGTCCGAACTGTCCTGTTGAATAAATCCAGCGACCCGTTTCCTTATCCACTTTGCAGTACATTCCATCGCCGGAGCCAACTACAGTCCATTC
Source organism: Bacteroidales bacterium (assembly GCA_025358645.1). Lineage (GTDB taxonomy): Bacteria > Bacteroidota > Bacteroidia > Bacteroidales > VadinHA17 > LD21. The sequence continues at coordinate 15,975 of JANYIW010000338.1, read as the reverse complement.
CTCTGGTCCAATTTCACCTGCCCAGCCGTTGGAAGGACCGCGCCATACATCATGATCCTGCAATCCAATGTAAATATTGTAAGGAGTTAGATAATCATACCCGACTGAATAAATTTCCTCAATAGGGATCTGGTAAAAATGGCGGGTTGATTTTCCTGCATCGAATGTTTCGTAAATACCACCATCACTTCCCAGAAGCATATGATTGCCATCTTTAGTATCAATCCACAAAGTACGATGGTCACCAAACATTGCCTGAAGATAATGCGTGGTGTCACCTTCGAAGCCAGTCCAGGTTTTGCCTGCATCAAACGAAATATGCATGGCATCACTGATCACCCAGAGATTATCCGGGTTTTCCGGATTGCAAAAGATCTGATTAAATGAATAAGCTGCCTTTGTGCTTAAATTATATTTCTCCAAATTCATTTTTACCCATGTCTGGCCACCATTTGCCGAACGGTAAACTTCACCTCCCTTAAGCTGGTCGTAATAATTATCGCGGGAAGTGTTCATCATACCTTCAGTTTTGAGTTCCTTAGTTGTATCCCTGGGATTTAGATTTTCAACCACTGCGTATAATATTTTTGGATTGCTTTGACTGATTGCCAGACCAATTCTACCCACCTCACCATTTGGAAGTCCGTTTAAGATCTTCGACCAGTTTTTGCCTCCATCTGTTGTTTTATAAACTGCACTGTTTTTGCCCCCTGCTTCGAAATGCCAGGGATATCGTGTTTTTTCGTATGCAGATGCGTATAGAACCTTTGAATCAGACGGATCCATTACCATATCGATTACACCAGTTTTATCATCGGTATAAAGAACCTTTACCCAGGTTTTTCCGCCATCTGTAGTTTTAAAGACACCTCGTTCAGAATTAGTCGAGTATAGATGGCCCATTGCGGCAACATAAACAATATCATCATTTAAGGGATCAACAATGATTTTAGAAATATGATGTGAATCTTTTAAACCCATATTAGTATATGTTTCGCCACCGTCCGCAGATTTATAAATTCCATTTCCGGCATAAGAAGAACGTGTATTATAGGATTCGCCTGTTCCAACCCAGACAATATCCGGATTTGAGTTGGCTATAGCAATGGCTCCGATTGATGTAGAGCCATATTTTTCAAACACCGGGTAAAAGGTGGTACCATTATTTACAGTTTTCCAGACCCCTCCGTTCCTCCCCGAAACGAAAAAGGTGTACTTGTATTTTTCACCGGGATTTTCTGGTACCGCTATGGCTGAAACCCAAGCTCCGGCACGATATGCGCCAAGGTTCCGAAACTTAAATTCATTTAGATTCGATGATGTCAAAGTTGGTTGAGCAAATACCCCTTGACAAAATATGACTGACAGAGCAGCGCAATAAAGGAACAATTTTCTTTTCATTATAGTGGTTATTGAGATGAGGTCTTACTTATCACTTTTCAGTGTACGGCAACCAAAGATTCTTCCGCACCGAAATAGTTTCACAAGACGGAGTTACTGACTGCAATTAGCCGGAATAAACTTACTACTAATACCAGAAGTTCAATATTTGTTAATTATTCGAAAGAAAAAGGCCGCTTCATCGCTTTCGGAATGAAGCGGCCAGGTGTTTGGTTTCAGAAAGAACGGCTAATTATTTAGTTCTCCATGAAAACGATTTCATGTCCCATGATGTACCCTTATTAAACCAGTCGGGCTGACCCAATGCTTTAATTGAAGGGTTCTTCTCAACCTCATCAAGAGGGTAAGGGAATCTCCTTGGGAAAGTAATTATATTGGAAACATTCAGAATGGCATAGGCGAAATTAAGTTTTGGATAGCCTGTTCTGATGAAATCAAAGTAAGATTCCAATGTCTTATAAATGTTTGAAATATATTTCTGGCCGATAATAAGCTCCTGTGCTGCTTCCTCAGTTGTTGGCATTGTTAGTGAAGGCTGAGTAAGATAAGTTGTTATTGAGTTAGCGGGGACTCCCATATACTCCATATCAGCTCTGATGCCTGCTTTCATTGCTGTTTCAGCGTCAGCCCACTGGGCTTTCAAAGCGTATGCTTCTGCTTTAAGAAACTGTGTCTCAGAATAGAGCATGACATGATCGGGGTATGTTTTAACCGCAAATGATGCCTGGTATCTGCTTGGCTTATGTCCCGGATCAATTACAGCACCTTCTTTAATTCCAATGAAACCAGTTGGATTTTCCTCACAGAACGTAAACATGATATACCTTCTTGGGTCATTGAATGAGTTCATGAAGTCAACAAGCCAATTGGTAGGCGTCTGACCTTCACCTGAATAGTCGTATACCCAGTCGTTATAAAACCAGCTTGCATTAGACAGATCATCAAGGTGCTTCCATTCGCAGATATCTGCATTTGACGTCATACCATTTGCAAGATATGATAAAACCTGGTCAGCCTGTCCGGTCTTTGTTTTACCGGTTGCATAGATGAGACGCATGGCCTGCCTTGCTTTTATAGAATAGGCCAGTTTTGTCCAATTGGCAAAATCTCCGCCCATCATATAGTCATCACTACCTTGAGGGACTCTGGGCCCTGAATCAGCATCCGCAAAGAGTGTTATTGCCTCATCGAGAAGTGCATTGGCATGTGTATATATCTCTTCCTGTGTTACAACAGCAGGATGGAAGAATTCACCACCTTTCATTGCCTCAGCCAGAGGAGCTTTATCGTAAACATCAGCAATATAAAACCAATGCCACGCCGCAATTACAGCTGCAATTCCCTGGTAACGTTTGTTACCATTGGCTTTGGCTTTTTCGTAAAGCTGAACAGCATGCTTCAGCGAACCTGAGTAGGTACCCCAAATATCATTGCCAAATCCAGCTGCAATGTTGAATGATGCAGGGACTGAGGCTTCAATACCATACCATAACTGCCAATCGCTCAAGGCTCCGTACCAGGGGAAGTGGATAACAGAAGTTGAAGCCCACTCAGCTTCAACACCAATCAGCATTATGTTTTCAGTTATTGCAGGTCCGTTAGAGACGGTATTAGGATCAGTGTTAACATCGATCCATTTTTTGCAGCTTGCGGACATTAAAACTGTCACAAGCAAAACAATGAAGTATATTAATATCTTTTTCATATTACGAATTGTTAAAAGGTTGCAGTAATAGTGAATGAATACGTCTTAATAGCCGGGAAGCTATAAGTGAAGTATGCATTACCGTTGTCAATACCATTGGTGTTGGTCTCAGTATCAGGGCCTTCAAAACCTTTTTTGAATTTTCTCCATAGGTTTCTTCCACTAAATGAAAGTTTCAGTCCTTGCATAAATATTTTGCCTGCAAACTCTTTTGGAAGATCATAAGAGACCATTACTTCTCTCAGTTTGATGAAGTCTTTAGGCATAAGGTGTGCCTCGGTTACTTGCTGACCTACAGTCTGCCAGTATAGACTGTATGATGTCGGTACCGGCGTTTCACTGGTAACGACCACTTTATTGGTGCCTGCATCATAATGACCCATTACACCATCGAAAGTGATCAAGTTGTTTTCAGGTCTATTTACCTGATGTGCAGCCCTACCATAATATGTCAGGTAAAAATCATCCTGGCTGTACATAAGCCCTCTCTTAAGTACGTCAACCTGCGCCATCAGTGAAATACCTTTGTATTTAAAAGAATTACGAAGGCTGCCTATCCAGTCGGGAGAGATCTTGCCAAGAATAAGATTCTTGCGGTTATCTGTCTGTGGCCTGCCAAGGCCTGAACCAGGACTGTCATCGAGTACAAGTCTGCCCTTATCGTCGCGAAGAAATCCGGCACCATAAATTACCGGGAAAGACTGACCAACAATAGCTGTTCCGGATGATCCTACATCTATGGGTTCATCATTAGCGCCCAGTTTGTCAACCTTTGAGTTATCCTTTGACCAGTTAACGAGGATATCCCAGGAGAAATTGGTATTCTTAATTGGAGTCCCATACATACTAATTTCAAGTCCTTTATGGGTTATACCCCCAATATTAATAGTACCACCTGTATAACCGGTGGAGGGGAGAAGCTGTTCCCATATAATCTGGTTTTTGCTCCAGTTATGATAATAGGCCATGTCAACACCTAACCTGTCCTGGAAAAATTTCAGTTCTGTGCCAAACTCTATTTCACTCTTAAACTCATTGGTAAGCAGTGGATTTGGATACGTTGATGACTCCAGGTAGCTCATTTGTCCGTTAAAAGGCCATTTAACACCAAGCCCGCCAGCAGTGGCCAATATTGAGTTTGTTACATATGCTCCCGCAGGTGCACCGACTTTTGCATAGCTGGCCCTGAGTTTACCAAAAGAAAGAATGTCATTATTTTTAATAAGCTCACTGAAAACAAAACCTAAACTATGACTTGGGTAGAAGTAACCGTTTGCTATACTTGAGGCCTTATCATATCTGCCAGTCAGTGAATAGTAGAGCATGCTTTTATAAGCTATACGTCCTTCACCATAAAAAGAATATGATCTGAACCTACCTGTATACGCAGAAGCAGTATAACCGGCAACGTTGGAAGTGTTGTAAAGTTCTGGTATAATAAGGCCAGTCCCATTGAAACTTGAGCCCCTCCAGCTGTTTTCAACTATGTTATTACCAACCATGGCTGTCACATTGAAATTTCCGAATTTTTTGTCGAAGGTTAGCATTTCGTTGGACTCTATGTCGCGGCTAAAACTCTCACTGGTGTTATAATAGCCTTCAGTTACCTGAATACCACCCTTATCAAAGTGACTATTGTTGTTTGCACTTGTTGTGCTAACTCCTGTTACCGTTCTGAATTTCAGTGATGGAAGGATTATATATTCAAGTGAAATTGTCCCTGCAAGACGGTCGCGATGAAATTCATTTCCTGAACTTTGTAGTATCCAGAGATACGGGTCTCTTCCTCCCCCTCTGTAAAGGCGAAGATTGCCTGCAGCATCACGCAGAGGATATGGGTTCCATGTATTTGGTGAAGCAAGTAATGTATTCATGAATGAGCTGTTACTAGCGTCTTCAATCAGTCGTGAACCTCCCTGTTTTGTATACATAATGTTTGAAGAAACCGTTAATTTTGGAGTGAACTTGAAAGTGGTGTTGGCGTTTATTGAATTCCTGTTAAATGTCATTGGATCAAGAACGCCATGGTTATTAAGGTTTCCGAAACTCACAAAATATGAGGCCTTCGAATCACCGCCGGTAACGTTTAAATTATTTTCAGAAGTATAACCGGTATTAAAAATCTTCCATCTGTCATAAGCAACAGCACCGGGAACGTCAGCGATTCTTGGTCCGAAACTTTGTGATGTCTTAGAAGTCTCTCCATCAACATGTGTATAGGCAGTCCCATTCCATACCCCTTGTGCCCAGGTCTTATCAGTAGGTATCTCGTAAATCTTGTCAAAGCTTGATGAGTGAGAAAATGTCACCATCGGTTTTGAGTCTAAAGTCCCGGATTTAAGTGTGATAAGAACAACCCCGTTTGCAGCACTGCTGCCATAGAGAGCCGATGCAGCAGCTCCTTTAAGAACGCTAAGACTCTCAATTGAGTTAGGGTCTATATCTGCAAGGCCCGATGATGAATTACTGTTGGCAGCGTCAAACGGAATACCATTAACAACAAAAAGAGGCTGGTTATTCCCGGTAATCGAAGATCCGCCCCGAATGATAATTCTGGTACCACTCCCGGGCTGGCTTGAAGTAGACGAAATCTGCACCCCGGCAACTTTACCGCTAAGGGCATTAACGAAGTTATTTGCCTTAACAGCAACGATCTCACTGGCATCCACCTTTGCTATTGCATATCCCAGAGCCTTCTTTTCGCTCCTTATGCCAAGCGCTGTCACCACTACCTCGTCCATAACCCGGGTATCAAATTCAAGGGATACATCCACAACTGTTCGTCCTGCAATCTCAACTTCAGTCTTTTTCATTCCCACAAAACTTATAATAAGTGTGGTTGAACCTGCCGGAACCAAAAGTGAATAATTTCCCCCGGCATCAGTTTGGGTGCCGAGCGTCGCGCCCTTAACGCTGATAGTTACACCAGGGATAGGCTGGCCGTCTGACGAGCCTGTAACCTTACCCTTTACCTGCACTGTCTGTGAAAACCCCACTGATGAGGTGATAATAATCAGTGCTAGAAGCATTAAAATTTTTCTCATAGAAGGTTGTTTTAAAATTAGCATTTAGTAATCTATGTCGTTTAGTTAAGAATTTTGTTATAATCGCTGGTAGTTCATCGAATAAGGTCGTTTTTGCTTAAATTTTCTTGATACTTTTCTTTCAGGCCTGATGATTTCACGGGTTTTTTCCACGATATCGTCTAAGGCTTCCAGAGCTTTCTTTTATTGGCTTTGTACTCATTTGTGACTTTTAATCTGATCTATTTACCTGAACAAACGATTTTTTTCATATAGCCAATGTATTATTTATAACAAAAACCAATTTAACAAATCTAATAAAAATTAATTTAAATGTAAGGATTACACTTAAAATTTCTAAGGATACGAGATTTATTTTTTTATATGTTACAAGCATTAGGGGAATAGCAAAATGGGGCGGATGGGTTTGGTCGGGAGACACCGAATCTTCATGGAAAAGAACATACGATGGTAAAAAAGTGATAGCAGCCTTCTGAGACTACTACCACCTTTCATATTAATCGGTAAGGAGTTCAATTTTGTGTCCGCTACCGGTTATCCTGATATCAAACGTTGTAATGCCACCGGCTGAGCATTTCATTTCTTGTTGTTTACTATCAAGTTTTAAGGAAACCTTTTTACCTGTATGATTTTCTATTTCCACCGAGGTGATATGTTCATTACCTGATCTGTTTTCAATCGGCATAGAGATTGCCCTAAGGTTTTTTGAAACAATAATCTCCTTCTCTTTAGCGAAACCATCTCTGTTCAGTGTAATTGTAATTCGCTGATTATCTGCAACTATTGAAAACCTGTTCCTCACTCCGTCTTTTGGCAAGATTGAAAAACCAGAATTTGTTTGTCTGAATGTTCCTCCGTAAGCTATCCATCCGAATACCGGATCGTAGTTAAGGATTGACTGGGCCATTCTGAATATTGCTCCATTGCCAAGGTCGGCTTCGCCGTCATAAATCCAGGCTCCGCGGTCCATCTCTTTTCTGATCCAGGCGTTTCCGTGTTTTGCTTCCATGAATGCCCATCCCATTGCGCCATCATTTTGTTTACCGGGGAACCAGAAACCATAGTTTGATTCAGGTGTACCGGTATTCATGAGTGAGAATGAACAGAGGTATGATGCATATCCGAGCTGAAGCCAGTCGTTAGGTTTTTCAGCGAAGTTGATGCCATAATCGAGTATCGACCATCCTCCCATTCTAGCCATATAGCTCATGCTGTTATCAGCACCCAGCTGGTAGTAACTTGTTTCAAGCCAACCTCTTACTGCCAGACCCGCTGAATTCTGCTTGTCCATAAATTTCCTTGAATCTTCTTTTTTGACAACCGGGTGTGACATCCACACGCTGTCATTCTTGTTATACCACAGGTTATGGTCAGGTTTCATCTCATTCAGAGTACCATATTTTGCAAAAGCATAAGATGATTCAAAAGCTGTCCGGTCGATTGCATATTCCGACCTGAAGGGATATTTATCATCATATACAAAATACTTTACTTTCTTCTCATATTCACCTCTGAGCCAATCAGACTCTTTTATTCTTCCTTCCGAAGTAAGGTCAGCAATTAGCCTTTCAATAACAAGTTCATTATAGCATCCCCATTTGTATGTTTCATACCATGGAAGAATCTCATACGGATAGATGAAATATGCTCTTGCTGTCTGATAAGCACGTTCGAGATAACCTTTTGCATCGAGATAATGTACCTTATCGGGATACATTTTCGCTATCTCATACATGTGGTAATAGAGCATAACAATATGCGGATAATCATAAGAACGCCAGATGTGCATCTTATCAAGGTTGGTATTGCTTATCTTTGCTCTGGCAACAGGGTCGCGGGCTTCCTTCCAGTTTGGCACGCCATATATACCATAAGGATATGGGACATCTTTATCAGTTCTCTGAAGACCATTCCAAACAAATTCCTTCAGATAATATTCAACTGAAGCAATCTCCTTATCATCCGGGAAATATACGTTTTTGGCTGCTACATAAGGCGCTTTACAGAGGCCGGGGTCGTCGCTTGCAAGAACATAACCCCACCAACCATCGAAACCGTCGGTGTTATCCGGTCCCCTTAAAACGCCATTTTTCATATCATAGGCCGAATAAAGTCCTTTATACCACTTAGTTGTATCAAGATGCTGAGTGCTGTTCACAATAAATGAACTACGTTTTTTAATGAGTGTTTCGAGAGGCTCGGTTGAGAAGAACTCAAGATATGTCTTTTCTCCCTTTCCGTAATATACTGTAAGCATGTTCTCTCCCAGTTTCTTAAAGCCAACTTCATATACAAAATGACCGGGTTGTTTTTCACTGAGGAATTTCAGAGTTGTCTTGCTTTTGAACTCCGGTACTATAGAATCGATTTTATTTTTTGTGTGGAGAGAGAACTTCGCGGTGAGATCCGTGGGGATTGTCATTCCTGGTATCAACCTGATATCAAATAATCCTTCATCATAAAGGATTTGTCTCATATCGTCAAAGCTATCTGCCCATAGGAGTTTAAAACCATAGGTTACAGAAGGTTTGCCGGTGGCAGGGTTTAACATCAGGTTAGTGTATTCCTGACGCCATGTGCCACTCTTTATTGCATTACCTGCAACAAATGAGTGAATATAAACTTTATACTCCCCTGCATCATCGAAATATTCAAGTTTGGTTCCTTTTTTCGGAAGTACCATTATGAAAGGTGGATCACCTGATGGTTTTGTGAAGAAGATAAATGATCCGTTCCCTGAAATGTAGTGGTGCTTGGTAAAGCACTTCTCAAAAATATTTTCAGCATTTTCGCCGGAAGGGGTTCTCCACGGGAGGGTTATTGCAAGGTCCCCTATTTCCAGCGAAGTATGGCCTCTGTTATTTACTGTAATATCAAAGTCGATACCCTTGCTGTTAAGTGTAAAGTACTGACTGAAATTTACAGGGTTTCCCTTTTCAGCAGAAGCAAGAACAACTGATGATGGGGTCATTGATTTGATGGTTTTGGCAGTATCCGTCATCTCCTTCCAGTCTCCGTTACCTGACTTATAAACCAGTTTCACCCTTCCCCATGGAGTGCGTGGGTTGATAATGTCGGCCTGAAATTTATCGCCGGGAGAGGTCAGAGATGTAATCCCTTTGGAAGAAACGGTTGCACGTATCTTTCCATTTTCGAGAATCTGTGTTCTGGGATGAGTCTGCCCGAAAATCAAGGAGGATGTGACCAACATGCCTGTAGCAAGACATAAGGAAAGGATTGTTCTTGAAGAATTTTCTGAAGTCATGATTAGGGTTATTAATAAAATTATAAGGCGACCCTTGAAGAGGTCGCCTTTTACTAACTTTAGTTAGTTTTATTTTTTAATCCAGATTATTGAAGCCGGTGTCCTGTCACCTGGAGCAGGTGTTCCCAGACGATTTGTCCTTAAATAGTTCGGAATAGCTACAAGAGGTGTTCCATCAGCCCATAAACCTTTTATTGTCATGGTGCCTTTGAACATATCGGGTCGCCATTCGAGCATCAGGGGGCTTATGCCGATTGACTTATTAATATCCTGTCCGTCAGCTTTTTCTACGTTATAGATCATAGGCCCGTAACGGAGTGCAACACGACCTCTGTCGGCCTCAATGTTTTCATCAGCTGTGATCTTCTGGATCTCCATTGGGATAACCAGTTCTATTTTGTCACCCTTTTTCCAGTCGCGGGTAATGGCAATATAGCCATTAACAGTTTTCATTGAAACAGTCTTACCATTTACTGACAATGTATTAAGCTTATTAACTGCCGGAACAGATGTATAAAGTTCACTGGTTTTACGATTCGGAACGCGAACATATACAGTAAATTTCTTCGCCTGTTTTGGATTTACAGTTATTGAAACATCGCCTTTCCAGGGATAATCAGTCTTCTGTATCATTTCAACATCCGTTCCAACAACTCTCTCTACATTAATTGTACTTCCGATATACATGTTTACATAGATGCCATCGTCGCCTTTTACATAAGTCCATGTTGGTATCATAAGCAATGTACGCGGGATATTGCCGACGCAGCAAGGACAAACGTGCCATGCATCGCGGGGAGCTCCTGTAGAAAGAGGATTTGTGTAATAAAAATGTTTCCCTTCATAATCAATTGAGCCAAGAAGTGCATTGTACATTGATTCCTCATAGAGGTCAGCATACTTCGCGTCGTGGTAAGCAATATTCATTTTATATTGGAAGAAAATGAGACCGCAAGTTGAGCATGATTCACAATATGCATTATTACGGAGCGAATAATTAGGTCCGAATCCTTCTGAGGTTTCTCCACTTCCAACACCACCGGTAACATAATATTTTTTGTTAACCATGTTGTTCCAAAGTGACATAACAGCACTCTGATAATCAATATCACCTGTTTCAGCTGCAACATCTGCCATACCTGAATAAGTGTAAACTGCACGTACTGCATGACCTACAGCTTCATATTGTTCCTGAACAGGAACCTGGCTCTGATCATACTCACTTCCACCTGTACGGCTGTCGAGCAGAAATTTTGCAAGTGTTGTGTAGCTGGTTCCTCTTCCGTTGCCTTCCATATCATTTACAAAACGGCCAAAACGAACCAATGCCTGTTCCATTTCCTGATGTCCGTCAAACCAGACTTTCTTCCCCGGGCCGGTACCGATATTTGCCACCCAGCAATCAGCCAGTTTCTTAGCTGCATTATATAGTCTTTTATCTTTTCCTTCAGTAAGGGTGTAATGATTTATAGCTGATTCAATAAAATAACCTGCTACATATCCTTCGTGATTACCACGGGCGTATGGAGTCCATCTTCCTTTCCAACGAGTAGTATCGCGTAGTGTAAACGCAGTCTGGAGATATCCGTCTGGTTCCTGAGCAGCAATAATGATCGGAATCCACTTTTCAAGCGTAACTTTCATTTTCTCCTGAGCAGCAATAATTTCAGGGTCTCCCTGTGGATCAACCATTAGGGCAATACACATTGACTCAACCGTCTGATGAACCCAAGCATTTGAGAACACATACCCCTTATGTTTTCCGTGAGGTTCACCGCGAAGAGCTTTAGCAGCTTCTATGAAATTGTCCAGGCCACCTTCACCTAAAGTAAGGTCTGTACGTTCTATCTGATTTACACAATATGGTATCCAGCTTGTAATAAGCGCTTTAGCACGATTATTCCAGAGAGGACTGTCTATTTTATACTTTTTTGTATAAACAACATCAAGTCTCTTGTCTTTTGGAGGAAAATGAACTTTGGCGTTCAGTGAGGAAGATGATTTCATATCACCGCCCTGCGATGAGAGTGTAAGTACATAATCACCGGGAACTGTAAATGTGGCAGTAGTTTTTAAAACCGTCGGATCGACAAAAACAACTTTACCAGGTCCTGTAGCACTCCATATAGTATTTTTGAGAGGATCGACAGATTTGATATCAGCGGTAAGATAAGTTTTACCACCAACCATTACATCTCGATCGCCTCCTGCAGTAATAACCGGAGCAATCTCAGGAGAATTTATTGTTTTCAAAACTTTCCATTCGAGAATAGTTGATGCGAAACGCTCTACTGAGTCAACATCAAGTCTCAGCCTGGTCGTTGTAACCTCATCGAACGTTGTAGAGTTATATTGGTTGTTGGTTAACTGCAAACCAACACAATTCTTTACAGGTACATATTCATTTCCATTCCAATACTTAAGTCTGTAAGCTTGCGGAAATTTTACAAGGTTGTCATAGTTGTACCAAAAGATCTGAACCTCATCAATTGTTACCTGATTTATCCAGTCGTATTGATACCATTGTGCGGCAAGCCGTTGTGGTCTTCTGTTTTGGTTTTGGTTTTGGTTAGCATTTGGATTTGCAGCCCGCTGACGCATTTGGTCAGGTACGGTATTGGGAGTAAGTTCATCATTCAGTGAGGCAGCCTGTCCCCCACCCTGTCCTGAACCTGAAACCTTTGCGAGAACAGCAATATTGGCTTTCCCGGTCTTAACATTCTGTCCATAACCAGGGAGCATCAACACCATCCCAAAAATAGCCAGAAGCGGAAAGAAAAAATTTCTGTTTTTTTTCATTTCGTTATTGATTTACTAAGTTATATTCGACTGATAATAATTATTTTATACTAAAAACAAATATATTAATACTGCCAGGTTTTACAATAAGTGGCGATCCTGCTGAGACGGTAACAGGTCCTATAATTTTAACTTTTTCAGGTTGCCCGGGTTCATTATATGCCATATCATCGGGAGCCGTTACCTGCCAGAGCTCTCCTTGTCCGAATTGTTTGCCATTAAGAAGTTCCACTGGCAACTTTATCTCACTATCGGTCGGATTGATTACAGATATTGAAAGTTTATCCTTTGTTTCGTTAAGTGTTGCAGCAATATCCAGAGGTCTGAGCTCACCTGACAAAGTAACCGGAATGGTGCCAAAAACCTGCCTGTAAAGCTTCAGAACCTGACCTGTAGCGTCCAGAACTGAGCTAACAGTGTTAGTCTTAATACATCCGATGACATTTACAGTCTGGGCATAATTGGCCATAAAGATTATATCACTTTGCCTCGAAAATTCATTTAAACCGGCAGCTATGCCAAGCGCATCGCGCATAAAATATCTTGTTCCAAGTTCTCCGTAGATATGTGGGCCGTACCAATAGTTCCATTCATCCATGCAAATACGAATATCTTTTCCCTTCAAAGCAGGGATTTCTTTTCTATAAAGTCGGTGAGCGTCAGCCTTTTCCCTTATAGCATCAGGAATCTGTTTTACGTGTGTCATGAGTCCTCCACCATGCCAGTCTTGACGATAAAAGTGTTCGCTTATCATGTCCATGCTTCCTGAACAGTTTGCCAAAACCATTCGATCCCAATCGCCTAAATCCCCGACAGCGATTAGTTTAATATCGGGATCAACAGATCGCATTGAGGCTGCGAAGGCGTTATGTTTTGCTGTAAACTGATCTGTAGTCATGTGCCCAAGCTGCCAGTCACCATACATTTCATTACCAATTGACCACCATTTAACTTTCCAGGGTTCGGCATGGCCATTTGCGGCCCTGAGTTTACCCATTGTTGTTTCAGCACTACCATTAGTATATTCAACTTCCTGTCTTGCCTGCTGAGAATCTCCAAGCCCTGCATTAACGGCAATATATGGCTCAGTATTAAGCAGTTTACAAAAGGTCATAAATTCATGGATTCCCACATCGTTATGCTCCACACCCTGCCATGCCGGATTTTTTCGCGGAGGTCTTTTATCCGGGTCACCGAGGCCATCTTTCCAGTTATAACCACTAACAAAATTTCCACCTGGCCAACGGTATACCGGAGAATTCAATTCACGAAGCAGAGCAATAACATCTGAACGGAACCCATCAATATTGTCGGAAGGCATAAGACTGATTGTTCCGATCCATACTTTTCCGTTACCTTTCGGGGTTATTCTGAGTGTCGCGTTTTGAGTTGGATCCTTTGATTTGAAAGTAAGAGGATATGTTTTGTATTCCCAATTCAGCTGATTCAGTGTAACTGTTTCATTAGAATTTCCACCTGTAAGTTGTACTTCGACAGAAGTAATTCCAGGGGTGGCTTTCAGTATTATCCTTCCGTTATAGTCAAGATTTGCTTTTAATCCCAGGCCATTCTGTACAAGTGATACTGTATCTGTATTGTTTATGGTAATTGCTGGAGTCTGGGTACCAACAAATGGGGCAGTTTTGTCCATTGAAAGTGCTGTATTCTTGCCTGTAACACGCCATGGTGAATCACGTTCACCCAGAGCGTACCAGAATTTACGGTCCTCAATCATCTCAGCCCAGATACCTCCGTAAATGCATTTGCCAAGGTGTTCAATGAACTGACCGTAAATATATTCCGACATTGGTTCTTTTGTCTGAGCGATGTCGATTTTAACAGAAGTATTTAACTTTTCTGTTGAAATAAGTTCAAGCGACAGGTCATCAAACCAGACTCTCCCGGAGACCATTCCGTTGCCATTAACCTGACATGAGAGAACCGATGAATCAAAATTACCGGTTTCAAATTCGAATTCAATTTTTGTCCAGTCGTTTGTGCCTGTAAGCTCTGGATAATCGATCCGGAATGCATCAAATCTGAATCCGGCCCCATTACCTCTTGCTGCAACAAGGTTTTCGGTTTTTACCCAGCCTGTAAATTTATATTTCGACCATGGCTTAAAAAGTACTTTGGTAAACCACCTTCCAGTGGCAGGTTTGTCTGAATGGATAGAAAGACTTCTGGTTCCACTATGACTAATATAGTCGTAATACAGAACAGCATCTCTACCCCTAGTCTCTGCAGTCCAATCCCTCACAACAGCAAGATCAGCAACCTCAAATGAGGGATTAGGAATGCCACCTTGTTCATTAACACCCTGTGGTCCTTTGCATGAAAACATCAGGGTAAGTGCAAAAAAAAGAAATCCTGCTTTTCTCATATTCTGTATTCTTTATTTTACGTGTATGTTATACACTTTTTTAGGATGATATAAAGCTATTAAAATATCACTGCATAAGCAAATTTTTAAGGGAGCATACTTTAAATATTACTTGAACCCTTTTTCAATGAGAGAGCCCAATTCTTTATATTTTCTAAAAAGAGATTCGTATTTCTTTGCTTTTACCGGGTCAGGATGGTACTCCTTTTCAAAACCTCCACCCATCGCTTTCTGAGCAGCTGGAATGTCTTTATAAACACCGGCTACAACCGATGCTGCCATTGCTGAGCCCAGGGCACATGTTTGTTCCGAGGCTGCAACTTTTATAGGCATATTAAGAACATCTGAGACTACCTGCATTACAAAAGGATTCTTTTTTGCAACACCTCCGATAGCTATTACCCCGTCAATACGGATACCTTCGGATATAAAACGCTCGTTAATCATTTTCGAACCGAAAGCTGTAGCCTCAACCAATGCCTTAAAAATCCTTGGAGCATCAGATCCCAATGACAGTCCGGTAATTGCTCCTTTAAGCGCCTGGTTAGCATCCGGAGTACGTCTTCCATTCAACCAGTCGAGGGCAACTATTGATGTTTCTTCAACAGGAAGAAGTTCAGCCTGTTTACTTAGTTCTGCAATTATCCTTTCACCTGTTTCGTCTTTGATCTTTTTTCTGGATTTTTCATCCAGCCAGGTCATCTCTGATATGATGTTGGTTACAGGCCACATTAATAATTGGCCAAACCACGCATAAATATCTCCAAAGGCTGATTGACCTGCTTCGAGACCAATCATCCCGGGGATTATTGATCCGTCAACCTGTCCGCAAATACCAGCGACCAGCTTATTTCCCACTTCTCCTATTGGCGCTACAATCATGTCGCATGTGGAAGTTCCCATGACTTTAACAAGATAGTATGGTTTTATCTCACCTCCTACAGCGCCAGTGTGTGCGTCAAAAGTACCTGCGCCAATCTTCACATCAGTTGAGAGGCCGAGTTTTTTTGCCCATTCGGCTGACAGATTTCCAACCTCAGTATCACAAGTGTACGTTTTGCTGAATAGTCTTGCTCTAAGGCCAGAAAGGATCGGATCAAGTTTTGCAAGAAATTTTTCGTCAGGCAAACCATTGAAGTCATCATGCCACATTGCTTTATGTCCCGCTGCACACCGGCTTCTTTTCAGCTGAAG
Source organism: Bacteroidales bacterium (assembly GCA_025358645.1). Classification (GTDB taxonomy): domain Bacteria; phylum Bacteroidota; class Bacteroidia; order Bacteroidales; family VadinHA17; genus LD21. The sequence continues at coordinate 184 of JANYIW010000338.1, read as the reverse complement.
GGGATTTGTTTTCCCTGTAAGTAAAGCTGGTATCCAGTCGCAGTGTTCAACCCATGACCAGGCATTTTCCCTAACTGCATCACTATGACGAAGAACGTGCAGAATTTTGGCCCAGAACCATTCTGATGAATAAATCCCTCCTTCGAATTTAGTAAAGTCCACCCCACCCCATGTCCTCGCCAGA
>JANYIW010000334.1 GCA_025358645.1 Bacteroidales bacterium | reverse complement strand
AGCATTCAAAGCAGATAAAAGTCATATTTCTGGTGAGGGATGGCATCTGATCCTTAATAGCGATTGGGAACTTATCCCTGTCGATCAGAACTATTTTGTAAGGAAACTGATGCCTTAATACTAAACCCCCTAAATCCCCTCCCCCCTCATACCTCACGCCTCACCCCTCACGCCTTCTGCCCCTGCGCTCTGTGCCTTGCGCTTTTTCCTCACACCTCACTCCTCACTCCTCACCCCTCACCCCTCACACCTCAGCTCCTTCATTCGTTCCTCCAATGATCTTATCTTCGACTCCGCATCGCTCTTTTTCTTTCTCTCTAATTCTAAGATATTTGCAGGAGCATTAGTAACAAAACGCTCATTTTCAAGCTTTTTCATAACATTGATTAGAAATCCCCTGTAATATTTCAGATCCTCCTGGATTTTTGCCAGTTCGCTCCCGACATCAATCTTACCGGCCAGGGGTACAAAATATTCTGTTATCCCCACCATAAACGACACAGTACCTTCCTGTTTCTCAGAAACAAATAACACATCTGACAGGTTACAAAGTTTAATCACAACAGGAATAGAATCAGTATCATAACCACTCTTATCACCGAGAATGAGGAGCTTAATTTTTTCTTTGTTTGGAATGTCCTTGTTCTTCCTGACCGTTCTGACAGCCCTTATTGTCTCCTTAACTGATTCAAATCCGGCGATCAACTCCTTATTAAATTTTTTAGCTTCGGGCATCCTTGTTACCATAATGCTTTCGCCATCTTTTCTTTCAAGAAGCAGCTGCCATATCTCCTCGGTAATGAAAGGCATAAATGGATGTATTACCTTCACAAGCTTTTCAAAAAGAGTTACGGTGGCATCAAAGGTTATCCTGTCAATAGGCTTTTGATATTCCGGTTTGATAATTTCAAGATACCAACCAGAGAATTCATCCCAGAATAGTTTATATGTTATCATCAGAGCTTCTGATATCCTGAATTTTCTGAAGTTCGCATCTATTTCATTAATAGATTTCTTCATGAACTCATTCATCCACATCACTGCAACTTTTGATGAGTCGGGCTGATCGATGGTGTCGTCAATATTCCAGCTCTTTACAAGTCTGAATGCATTCCAGATTTTATTTGCAAAATTACGTCCCTGTTCCGGCAGAGAGTCTTCATAAAGCAGATCATTACCTGCAGGAGAACATAAAAGCATCCCAACTCTGACTCCATCTGCACCAAATTTTTCAATAAGTTCAATCGGATCAGGAGAGTTGCCTAACGATTTTGACATTTTCCTCTTTTGCTGGTCCCTTACAAGGCCTGTAAGGTAAACATTGTCAAATGGTTTTTCTCCCCTGAACTCATATCCGGAAATGATCATACGGGCTACCCAGAAAAACAGGATCTCAGGGGCAGTAATAAGATCGTTTGTAGGATAATAATATTTGATATCTGCATTATCCGGATTATTGATTCCGTCAAATGATGTGATCGGCCATAGCCACGATGAGAACCAGGTGTCGAGCACGTCATCATCCTCCCGCAGGTCGCTTGTACTCAAAAGGGCATTCCCGCTTTTTTTTCTTGCCAGTTCCAGGGCTTCAGTAATATTCTCTGCAACAACAAATTCATTATTATCGTAGTACCATGCAGGTATCCGTTGGCCCCACCAGAGCTGACGGCTGATACACCAGTCGTGCACGTTCTCCATCCAGTGCCGGTAAAGATTATTAAACTTAGCAGGATAAATGTGAACATCTCCGTTCATAACTGCATCCAATGCAGGTTTCGACAGGTCCTTCATCTTCACGAACCACTGAAGGGAAAGCCTTGGCTCAATAACTGAATTTGTCCTTTCCGAACGTCCTATCTTGTTATCATAATTTTCAACCCTGACCAGGTTCCCTGTTTTCTGAAGCTCTTTTTCGGCAAGTTCTTTTGCTTTAAACCTGTCTACGCCAATAAACAATCCCGCCCTTTCGCTCATCGTTCCATCCTCATTGAATACATCAATAACCGGTAACTTATGTCTGAGGCCAATCTCGTAGTCATTAATATCGTGAGCAGGAGTAATCTTCAGGCATCCTGTACCAAACTCCGGATCAACATAACTGTCAAAAATAAATGGCACCTCACGATTTGCCATTGGGACAATAACTTTCTTTCCTTTCAGATGCTTGTACCTTTCATCATCCGGATGTGCACAAACAGCTGTATCTCCGAGTATTGTTTCAGGACGTGTAGTTGCGACCATTACATATCCTTCCTCTCCAACTATTTTGTAACGGACATAATAAAGTTTTGATTTTTCATCGGTATAATTAACCTCTTCATCTGAGACCGCGGTCATAGCCTGTGGATCCCAGTTAACCATCCTTACACCTCTGTAAATAAGCCCTTTATTAAAAAGATCGACAAATACTTTAATGACGGAATCATATCGTTTTTCATCCATAGTGAAAAGCGTACGGTCCCAATCACATGAAGCACCCAGCCGTTTAAGCTGTTCGAGGATTATACCTCCATGTTTATGGGTCCACTCCCATGCATGTTCCAGAAACTCCTCACGGGTAAGATCACGTTTTTCAATTCCTTCAGCTTTGAGTTTTGCGACTACTTTTGCTTCGGTAGCTATTGAGGCATGATCGGTTCCCGGAACCCAGCAGGCATTCTTCCCCTGCATCCTTGCCCTTCGGACCAGGACATCCTGGATAGTATTGTTAAGCATGTGCCCCATGTGCAGTACTCCTGTAACGTTCGGTGGAGGAATAACAATTGTATACGGCTCTCTTTCATCAGGAGTGCTTTTGAAAAATCCATTTTCCATCCAATACTTGTACCATCTGCTCTCAGCCTTCCCGGGCTCGTATTTTGAAGGAATATCCATTGCTGTTTGTTCGTATTAAATTCATAAAATAGAATTGCAAAAATATGAAAATTAATAATACTATTAAAGGTTGAAGAGTTGCTTTTAAACCATTCAACCATTAAACAAAATTTTAATAATAAGATAAATCATTTATTCAGTATTTTAATTTATTTACTTTTGTCATCTGTATTAATAAGAGCATTAAACCATAATATTATGCCATCAATATCGGAAAAAGGCAAAGCAATGCCTGCTTCACCAATAAGAAAACTTGTTCCTTATGCTGAAGAAGCAAAACGTAAAGGGAGAAAAGTATACCATCTTAATATCGGACAACCAGATATCCCAACTCCTGAAGTAGCGCTTAATGCACTGCGTAATATTAATCTGAAGGTGATTGAGTACAGCCATTCAGCAGGTAACGAATCGTATCGCCGTAAGCTTGCAACTTATTATCAGAAGATAGGTATAAATATCAATCATACTGAAATGTTGATCACAACGGGGGGGTCTGAAGCCATAATATTTGCACTGATGGCATGCATAAACCCTGGTGAAGAAGTTATAACTCCTGAACCATTCTATGCCAATTACAATGGGTTCGCAACAACTGCAGGAATTAAGATTGTTCCTGTAACATCCTATATAAAAGATGATTTTGCACTTCCTCCAATTCAGGATATTGAAAAAAAGATCACATCAAAAACAAAAGGAATAATTGTTTGTAATCCAAATAACCCCACTGGATATCTCTATTCGAAAGAGGAACTTCTTCACCTGAAAGAGATTGTAAAGAAACATGATCTGTTCCTCTTCTCCGATGAGGCTTACCGTGACTTTTGCTATGATGGCGCTGAACATTTCTCGGCAATGAATCTTGACGGTATTGATAATAATGTTATCCTGCTTGATTCGGTATCAAAACGATACAGTGAATGTGGCGTACGGATTGGCGCGTTGATAACAAAAAACAAGGATGTCATTTCCACTGCCCTCAAATTCGCTCAGGCCCGGCTTTCCCCTCCCGGACTTGGACAAATAGTTGGTGAAGCTTCTATAGATACTCCTGATGAGTATTTTAAAGAGGTGAACAGAGAGTATACTGCCAGAAGAAACTTTATGGTTGAAGCTCTTAATAAAATTCCAGGTGTTTATTGTCCTCAACCGAAGGGAGCATTCTATACTGTAGTCAAACTGCCTGTTGATGATGCTGATAAGTTTGCGAAATGGCTTCTTGAAGAGTTTGAATATAAAAATCAGACTGTAATGGTAGCTCCTGCTTCTGGTTTTTATTCTACTCCGGGGTCTGGTAAGAATGAGGTACGTATTGCTTATGTTTTAAAAATCGATGATCTTAAAAATGCAATGATGATCCTTGGGGAAGCTCTGAAAGTTTATCCGGGAAGAGTTTAGAGGATCTCCCCATATCCTTTTACCCCCCAACCCCCCAAATGGGGGGCTAAAAAGTACAGAAGTCTCCCATTTGGGGGCTAAAAAGTAGAGATGGCAGCGAGAGTAATATGCATTCAAGTCATTTACTTATACAGCAGATACTTCTCTCGAATTTTAGCAAATTTCGCCAGCCCATCTTTCCATGTTTCCCTGATTTGTTCTGAGGTCATCCCTTTTTGTATTTGTTCCCTTAAAACAGGACCACCGGCGAGAACATCAAAATATGAGTTAAAGAATTTATCTTTCTTTGTGAAATCATTATAAGCAGAGATCACCCAATCGAGATTAAGCTCAGGCTTCGGTACCAGTTTCATTTCAATGGCATCCCTCAGATCAGTCCCAAAACATTTTTTTCCCAGGAGTGGTGGATTTTTTGCCCCCTGAACACTTTCGGGGATAAAGCTAAAGCCCCTGTCGGGCAGGTCAGGGTTTCCGAACACCTGAAACGGGAATGAGGTTCCACGGCCCAATGAGATTGAAGTTCCTTCGAAAAAGCAGATAGATGGATAGAGATAAACAGAAGTCTGGTTTGGCAGGTTTGGTGAGGGTTTCACGGGGAGTTCGTAAAGTATTTTATGTGTATAGTTTTTACATTTAATAACCACGAGATCGCATTTTACTCCATTCTTCAACCATCCCTCATCATTGATCATATTTGCATACTCTCCCACCGTCATTCCATGAACAACCGGAACTGGATCCATACCAACAAAAGAGCTGTATGCAGTATCGAGGACATTTCCGTCAAAATAAAATCCATTCGGGTTTGGTCTGTCAAGCACAAGACATCTAACATGGTTTTCTGCACATGATTCCAGAATGTAATGGAGTGTTGAGATATAAGTATAGAACCGGGTACCTACATCCTGAATATCAAATATTACAACATCAATTCCTGCCAGATCCTGAGCAGTTGGCTTAAAATGCGAACCATAGAGGCTGATTAAAGGAATACCCGTATTAGCGTCTCTCCCGTTTTCAATACTCTCACCTGCATCAGCTAAATTTCTGAATCCATGTTCCGGGGAGAATAATACTTTGATATTTATACCGATTGATAAAAGCTTATCAACCAGATGAGTTGACCCAATCATGGAAGTCTGGTTCGCGACAACTGCTACAGATTTTCTTTCAATAATGGATTTGTATAATTCAATCTGATTTGCACCGGGTATAGGATCCTTTTTGGAACTGCCATTTAAAGTAAACGAAGTAAGTATAATTGATAAAAGAAGTAAACACTGAACCCTTTTCATATCATAAGTTTTTTCTTCCTGTAAATCTAATTAAATTTGGAAACTTATTTATCTGATGAATTTACCATATTTCATAGCACAAAGACTCATAAAAGGAAGACGTGAAGGCACCTCCTTTTCACGTCCGATAAATGTTATTGCCATAGTCGGGATTGCCATGGGACTTGCAGTAATGATTCTTGCAGTTGCAATACTTACAGGCTTTAAACAGCAGATCAGGGAAAAGGTAGTCGGTTTTGGATCTCATATACAGATCATGAATTTTGATTCGAATATTTCATTTGAAACCACTCCTGTAAGCGATACACAGAAATTCATTCCCAAAATAAAACAGATCCCCGGAATTTCACATATTCAGGTTTTTGCCACCAAAGCAGGGATTATAAGAACCGATGAGGATATCCAGGGGGTCGTGCTTAAAGGAATCGGAAGTGATTTTGACTGGCGCTACTTCAAAAGCAACATGGTTGACGGATCTGTGTTCACAGTAACTGATACCGGAAGAACTGACAAGGTGATAATATCAAAAAAGATCGCTGATATGCTCAGGCTGAAAACAGGTGATTCATTCGCTATGCTATTTATACAGGATCCGCCCCGAATGAGAAAATTTACCATCAGTGGGATTTATGAAACAAGCCTTGAAGAATTTGATAAGATGTATGTTTTCTGTGATATCGGACATATAAAGAGGCTTAACAATTGGGAGGAAGACCAGGTAAGCGGATTTGAAGTATATATCAACGATTTCGACAAACTGGATGAGATGACTTCAGCAGTCAGAGATGCAATCGGATATAAAATAACCGAAGAAGATACAAAGTTTAAGGTAACTAACATAAGAATACGATATCCTCAGATCTTTGACTGGCTGAATTTTCAGGATATCAATGTTATAATAATCATATTGCTGATGCTTATCGTTGCAGGATTTAACATGATCTCAGGATTGCTTATACTTATTCTTGAAAAAACGAATATGATCGGCGTTCTTAAATCTCTTGGCGCTGAAGATGTTACAATACGCCGAATGTTTCTTTATCAGGCTGCATATCTGATCGCGAAGGGATTATTCTGGGGTAATTTTATAGGAATAGGACTTGCCTATCTTCAGTTGAAAACCGGCATTATTACACTCGATCCTTCTTCATATTATATTAAAACTGTCCCTGTTAATCTTAACTTAATCCATATACTTTTATTGAATGCAGGGACTATGGCTGCTATAATTATTATGCTGCTTGTCCCCTCACAGTTAATAAGCAGAATAACACCCGTAAAAGCGATAAAGTACGATTAGAAGCTCAGGCAAAACACTGTCTCCCTATTGGGTATCGATCTGACTTTCAGATTGCCTCCATGCACACTCATGATTTGTTTTGAGATACTTAGTCCAATACCGGAACCGTTTTGCCGGGTAGTAAAAAACGGGACAAATATTTCATCAAAGTTTTCCTCGGAAATTCCCGGTCCGTTATCAATAACGCATATTTCAGGTTGATTGTCAGAACCTTCAGATGCAACGATCCTTATCTTACTATCAGTATTATTTTCATTCGCCTCCAGGGCATTTTTCAGAAGGTTTATTAAAACCTGCGAAATAAGGTTTTGATCAGCAAAAATTTCAAGATCAGGGGTTTCCAATGAAACTGACAAGTTAGATTTATCGCTCTTTTCAAGTGAATTATAGAGAATCTGAACGCGACTCATCAGATCAGCTACTTTGAATAATTTCTTTTCAGGTTCAGGTACGCGGGTAAGCTTCCTGTAAGATTCAACGAATGACATCAATCCCTTCCCCTGTTCCTTAATAACATTCAGCCCCTGTAAAGTCGTCGCGATAGTTTTAGCATTTACCTCTTCCGGTGATACAGGTTTTCCTCCCACGGTATAAATGTTTGAGAGACTTTCCGATAAGGATGTTATAGGAGTAATAGAGTTCATTATTTCGTGCATTAAAACCCTTATCAGCTTCATCCACGATTCGATCTCTTTTTCGTCAAGTTCATTCTTTATATCCTGTATTGATAATATTACCAATTCATTATTATTGGTCTTAAATGATGTAGCTTTCAGAGAAAGTTGAATTTCGCCCTGATCAGTGATAGAGGCTATAAGTCTCCGTTCAGAAGGTTTTATGCTTTTTATTGCATGGAAGAGTTTCTGGTCTTTACGTTCAATTTGCTGCAAATGAGTTAGAACGTCTATTGAGAGTAATTTTTTTGCAGATGAATTGGCGTGAAGGATGAATCCTTTATTATCATAAGTAATGATTCCTGCAGCCAGGTGTTCAAGCAATGTCCGGAAATATTGTTCCTGTTGCCTGTTCTCAATTTTTAACTGCTGAATCTGAAGGTTCACTTTGTTCATGCTTTGGGATAGCTCATTTAAGGAGGCATTCCCGGATTCAACAGGAAATGAGATGTTTGAATCATCATTTCTGACAGAATCAAAGAAAAACCTGATCTTTTTATTTGTACTATTGAGATAAGAAATAAGATTGACCGTCAGGAACACGATGGTCAAAAAGAAGACGATCGAAAGACGTAAAGAGTGGTCAATAACTATTAAGTATCCAAGGAGAGCTGCAAGCATTACGATTAAGATGACCCGTATTATGATATTAAAGTATAGGTTTTTACTAAACATCACCCGATTTTTTAAATCTGTTATAAAGAGTCTGCCTTGTTATTCCAAGCTGGTCTGCTGCCGCAGTGAAGTTACCCTTATTTTTGTCAAGGGCTTGTTGAATCATCTGTTTTTCCATCTCTTCAAGCGTAATGACAGAGCTGTTGCTGTTAACTGAAACCGGATACCGCAAATATAAATCATCAGCTTTTATAATAGTTGATTCACTTAATATTACAACCTTTTCAATAGTATGCTGAAGTTCGCGTATATTACCCGGCCAGGTATATTTAAGCAGTTTATCGTGTGCCTGCTGGTTGATTTTCAGACCCGGCTTATTATATTTGTAAGCATATTTTTGCAGAAAGAATTCAGCTAGAATAATAATGTCATTCCCCCGGTCCCTCAAAGGAGGAAGTTCAATCTGGATTGTGTTGATCCGGTAAAGAAGATCTTCGCGGAAGAGTCCCTCCTTTACCATGCTTTCAAGATTCCTGTTGGTTGCACATATCAATCGTATGTCAGTGGTAATGAGCTGATTTGAGCCTATACGCGATACCTGACGGTTTTCAATAGCTGAAAGTAGCTTTGACTGAAGATGATATGACAGGTTTCCAATCTCATCGAGGAAAAGAGTGCCTTTACCTGCAATTTCAAATTTCCCCTGACGGCTTTCGCGGGCGTCGGTAAAAGCGCCTTTTACATGTCCGAAAAGTTCACTTTCAAATAGAGTTTCGCTTAACGCACCCATGTCTACGCTTACCAGCACTTCTTTTGCCCTGTTCGAAAGACGGTGTATCTCCTGGGCAATCAATTCTTTACCTGTGCCATTCTCTCCGGTAATCAATATGTTTGCGTCGGTCTTTGCAACTTTTCGTACCAGGTTCAGGACACTCATCAACTGAGGCGATGAACCTATAATGAACCTCTGGTCGCGGTTTATTTCTTTTTTAAGTTCAGTCTCTCTCTCTTTAAGCTGTTGAACCTCCCTTTTAGAAAGATTAAGCTGAATCGCAAGCTTTATTGTTGCAAGCAATTTCTCATTATCCCATGGTTTGAGAACGAAATCAGAGGCTCCTGCCTTTAGAGCTTTTACAGCGGTGTTAATATCACCATAAGCCGTTATCATAACGACTGATATTTCAGATTTGGTCTCTTTAATTCTTTCAAGCCAGTAAATCCCCTCATTACCGGTGTTGACACCAGCTTTAAAATTCATATCAAGTATCACAAGGTTGTAATCCTTTTTAGACAATTCGTTGAGAATCTGATTTGGATTTGAAAGAAGTGTAACCTCATTAAAATCAGGCATGAGCAAAATCTCAAGAGCGCTTAGGATACTTTTGTTATCATCAACAACAAGGATGTTGCCTTTCTGAGTCTGCATATGTTTGGATATCAATTGTTTTTAT
>JANYIW010000323.1 GCA_025358645.1 Bacteroidales bacterium | reverse complement strand
AGAAGGAATAGGAAGTATAATGGTTGCACACCTCAATTTACCCTCACTCGATACCACAACAGGTCTTCCTTCCACCCTTTCTCCTGTTATTATAAAAGGTCTGCTTATGAATGAACTTGGATTCAGGGGACTGATAATCACCGATGCAATGAACATGAAGGGGGTAACAAAATATTTTAATACAGGTGAAGCTGATGCAAAAGCTCTTGAAGCAGGAAACGATGTGGCTGAGTTTGTTACAGATGTCGAGGCTACAATCAGAGAAACAAAAAACTATATCTCTTTGAAAAAACTAACCAACAACGATATAGCTATTAAGTGTCGGAAAGTGCTTGCTCTGAAGTACTGGTCGGGGTTAAATAAACCAGAGAACATTAATACAGATAACATTAACAGGGAGTTATCTCCGATGATATCTAAAGCGTTAATACGCGACTTATATGCAAATGCCCTGACTGTTCTAAATAACTCTCAGAATATTATCCCTGTAAAAAATCTTCAGAATATTAAAATTGCTACAATAGCTATTAACAGGAATGACCTCTCGTCGTATCAGAAAAGAATTTCAGATTATTATCCTGCTGATAATTTTTTCATTAATCCGAACGATTCTACTGCTTGCAGAAAACTGTTAAAAAAACTTACTGGGTACGATATGGTGATCGGGGGAGTTTTTGATCTTGATCAGAGGCCCAATATGGGTTTCGGAATAAAACCCGGGCTGATTGCCTTTCTCGAAAAACTGATAGCAAATAATAAAACAATTATAACATGGTTTGGCAATCCTTATGGAATTGATAAAGTAAAAATTCTTCAGAATGCAGATGGCCTCATTCTGGCCTACCAGGAGAATGAATTCACTGAAGACCTTTCAGCCCAGCTTATTTTCGGAGGAATCGGCGCCAAAGGTACACTTCCTGTTACTATTAATGATAAATGGAACTTTGATTTTGGAATTAAAACTCAGGGGGATATACGGCTTCAATATGGATTGCCTGAGAGTGTGGGAATGTCGTCTAGAAGGCTGAATTCTAAAATTGACTCCATAGTAAATGCAGGTTTATCGGCAAAAGCATATCCGGGATGTGTTGTCATGGTTGCCAGAAAAGGAGTCGTTGTTTTCCGGAAAGCTTATGGTTTTCAGACGTATGACGACCGCATAGCTATTAGGGAAGATGATCTTTACGATCTTGCATCGCTTACAAAAATCTCATCTACACTGGCAGGATTAATGCTTCTCAATACTGAGGGGAAGTTCTCTCCTGATAAAACTTTGGGATTTTATCTGCCGGATTTCAGGAATACCAATAAGGGGAATATTGGTATGAGAGATTTTCTGACACATCAGGCCGGACTGACACCATTTATCTCTTTCTGGAAAGAAACTATTAAGAAGAATGGACTTTTCAGACATAATATCTTTGATTATCAATACAATAAGAAATATTCTCTCGAGGTAGCACAAGGCTTTTATATCAATAAGAATTACAGGAAGAAGATGTTCAAAGAGATAAAGAAGAGTCCTCTTGGGGAGAAGAAATATGTCTATTCAGATCTTACATTCATTATTGCGCCAGAAATCATTGAAAATTTAACCGGACAGAAATGGTATGATTTTGTAACAGACAGCATCTATAAGAAAATCGGAGCTGTTGAAATGGGCTTCAATCCATATAAAAAATTTCCGATGAACAGGATTGTCCCTACCGAGTATGACTCTCTGTTCAGGAAGCAGCTTTTGCATGGAACAGTTCATGATGAAGGCGCTGCCATGTTAGGCGGAATATCAGGCCACGCGGGCTTATTTTCCAATGCCAATGATCTGATGAAACTGATGGAGCTTTATCGTAGAATGGGTGATTATGGCGGGCAACAAATAATTGGCAGAAATATTATGGAAGAATACACGAGAGTTCAGTTTCCTGAGAATAATAACCGTAGAGGACTGGGATTTGATAAACCTTTATTGAATAATTCCCAACTGTCACAAAAAGAATCTTATCCGACAAGAAGCGCATCACCATCGAGTTTTGGACATTCGGGGTATACAGGGACTTTTGCATGGGTCGATCCTGAGTATGATATAACTTATGTATTCCTGTGCAACAGAGTCTTTCCAACCAGAAATAATGAGGAGTTGTATAAAATGAATATCAGATCGGAGATACTTCAGGCGATTTATGATTCGATAAAAAAATAGGTGCAGGAAGAACTAATCTTTGATTTCACTTACCGAGCATGGAAATATTCTTTTCAAAATCGAAAAATGTCTTTCGCATCACATCGGATAACAAGAGTTTATAATTTATAAATGACTCAAGTCGTGAAATATAAGAATTGTTTAATCTCATGCGTTCCAGTGCCATAGCCTGGCTGTCAATGTCGCCATTAGCATATCTCTGACGTGAGATTTCGAAGCTTTTTTCTGCAACGACGACATTTTTCTCAAGCAACTGTAATCTCCTAAGGCTGCTTTGCAAGCGGTTAACTGTAGTTCGGATATCACGTTCTATAGAAATTTTCTCAGCATCCTGCTGGATTTTGGTTTGTGCAAGAACCGCCTGTGCACTGTGCACTCTGGCTCTGTTTTCACCCCAATCGATAATCGGAATATTCACAGAAAGACCGACTCCGAAACTGCCACGTCTGCTCGTCATATTCTGCAAACTATTATTTATTGATGTTTCAATAGGAATCACCAGATTACTTTTATCAACACCAATAAAGTTGTAGTTCAATAATATATTTCCGTTAATCCTTCCTGCAGCTTTTCTCCTCTTTATTTCCATCTGTGAGAGTTCGATCTGAATCTCATTCTCTTTAATTTCAAGTCGGTTTTCCAAAGCCAGTACAACAGCCTTTTCGACATCGACATTTACAAGATTGTAACCTAAATCGCTTTTAATTAGAACGCTGTCATTTAAGTTGATACCTAATCTCTCCTTAAAGAGCGCTATCTGTGCTGTATAATCTACTATGGAAATGTCGTAATTATTAATGGCTTCGCTTAAGTCAACTTCCATCTGGAGAGCCTCAACTTCACGGATTAAGCCGGCGCTGAATTTGTTCTGAGCAATAGAGTAAGCTTCCTGTTGTTTTGTTAAGCTTATTTTCGCAATATTCATCTGTTCATGAAAGGAAAGAAGAGTAAAGAAGGTCTGACTTATATCATAGACCAGGTTAAGTTCCTCTCTTTTCAATTGTTTTGACGAAAGATCATACGCAAGTTTTGCCTGTTTATACCCTAGCTGTAACTGGTTATAACCAAAGAATGCGGCGATAGGCTGACGAAGTCCGATGCTGGAAGAAATCTGTGCATTCCGGTCATGAGCATAATAGTCAGCAAAACTCTGAATTCCTGATCGAATATACAGGTAGCCATCTGTAGGAAGCGGCTGATTAATTGTCATATAGCTGGATAACTGGTTCTGACGAACCGGGTAAAATGTGATACCGGCAGTATCTTCAAACTGTCTGATTGTCTCGGTGTATTGTGGTAGTATAAAGTCCAAAGCTACATGGGTTTTAAAACTACTTGTAACAGCCTTAAGATCGAAGGATGCTTTCTTCATACTCTGCTCCAAAATTAGCATGGTTTTACTTTTCACTTTGGCTAATTCGATACTCGATTCCAGATCGAGGTTATAAATCTGCTGTGCAGAAATTATTGGTATTATTGAGACTGAAAGTAATAAAACTGAAATTGTTTTTTGTAACAGATTCATCATATTTCTATTATTTTTTAAAGGAATGATGGAGCCCACATGTTGATAATTGTTTTATTTCAGTATTTGAATTTGTAAAACATGTGGGGTTCATCTGAATATCTTTTATGAATGGTTAATTTTATTTATGGATTCTTCACCACTAATTCTATTCATGACGTATTGATTCTATTGGTTTCAGGTTAGCAGCTTTTTTTGCCGGCAGGTATCCGAATGTAATACCGACGAGAACTGAAAAACCGAAAGCAATGATTATTGAGTACAATGTAATGCTTGTCTTCACCTCTGTGGCAAGTGAGATACCAAGCGAAAATGAAATTCCGAGTATTACTCCGATAATTCCTCCTGATATACTCATTACAACAGCTTCAGTCACAAACTGGCTCATTATATCAGACTTACGACCACCAATTGCCCTGCGGATACCTATTTCATTTGTCCTTTCCAAAACGGAAGCAAGCATGATATTCATTATACCGATACCACCCACAATCAATGATATGGCTGCAATTGAAGCCAGCAGAAGGTTATAAATCCTTCGCTCCTTTTCCTCCTGTTTTAATAGTTCATAAGGAACAATAATGCTGAAATCGTCATTACTGAAATGCCGGCGCATTAATATACTACGGATAACGGCTGCTGACTCCACCAGGCGGTCAGAATTATCAAGTTTAATTGTTAGTTGTTTGACCTCGCTTGAAAACTGATTATCTCTCGGGATCCGTTTATTAAATGTTGATAGTGGAATATAGATATCGTTATTCAGGTCACGTGCTGCCAACTCCCCCACAGTTTCCGTAAAAAGCGTCTTATTTTGCATAACACCAACTACTTCAAACCATTGGTCCCCTAACTTGACACTTTGTGCAATTGGATTATCATAACTGAATAATTCCCTGGCTATTGCAGATCCAAGAATGCATACTTTAAGTTGTCGCTGATAATGATCTTCAGTAATAAAACCACCTTTATCAGTCTGATAATTAAGGATTTTCAAGATGGAGGGTGTTATTCCAATAACTGTAGCTTTGGATGATTTATCAGCGAATTTTGCCTCCATTTTTGATTCGGCCTGTGGAGCAACTTCAGTAACTCCCGGAACTATTTCACGAATTACCTCGGCATCTTTAAGCGAGAGTCCCTGAGAAAATTTCATTCTTACCTCCTCAAGTTCAGTATCGGATAAATTTTTATCACGGATAATTATGTTACTGATGCCCAGATCCTGATATTTAGATATTGCCTGTTTTTTTGCTCCCTCACCAATAGATACCATTGCGATAACCGAAGCAGTACCAAAAATAATCCCAAGCATGGTAAGAAAAGATCGGAATTTATGATCAATCAGACCTAACCGGGCTATGTTTATATTCTCCGAATAATGCATATTTTAAAGTTTTTTTGATTCAAGAGCTTCAATAAATGGAACAAGCATTTGCCCTGGCTCTACCTCACCAATAACTATTGTGTGGTTGTTGTTTGCGACACCTGCATGAACTTCAATTTTTCGGATTGAGGCACGTTTTTTAAGGAACACAAAAGAATGGCCCCCCTCTTTTAAAAGGCAGTTGTTCGGAACGAACTTTACCATGTCTGACTCATAAAGAATATACTCACAATTTACAGTCATACCGGGTTTAAGTCGCAGATCCGATTCAGTTATTTCAACAGTGACATTAAATATTTTCTCCTTATCGCGGGCAAAACAGATTTTACTGATATCAGTTATTCTTCCGTTAAATGGAACGGAAGGGAGTGCATCGAGCCTGACAATAATTTTCATTCCCTGCTTTATCTTACTGAGCTCGGCTTCGTTGATGTAAGTATTTGCTTTCATTTTATTCAGATCAGGAATACTTGCAATCATCTGTCCCTGATATGGGGAGTCACCAATTTTCCAGTTTTGAGGATTTTGAGTGAATTTATTAATCGAAACCTGGAATATCCCATCGATCGGAGATTTTATAAGAAACTTTTTTAACACATCATTTGCATTTTTCAGCTCAGTCACCCGCTGAAGTACCTTTATCTTTTGAATTTTAAGATCATAATTATCCAGTACCGGCTTAAGCTTATAGTTCCTTTTTACTTTATTAAGTTTGATGGTAGCCTGTTTAAACTCCAGTTCTTTTATTCTTTTTTTGACATCAGTATCAAATTTGCTTCTTTCTACCTCAAGTTTTTTAAGATCATAAGCTGCCTGTTCGCTTTTCAGTTGAGCAGAAAGCTCCTGAATATTATTCTCACTCTGAACAACTTGTTTCTTTGCAGCTGCCAACTCATTTTCAAGTTTGTCTTCACCCTCAAGAATATATTTAAAAACAGAAGAAGGATCGAGCTTAATTATGGAGTCTCCTTTATGTACTGTCTTTCCATGTTCAGCGAGTCCAATAACTTTAAACTGGTATCCATATTGATAACTGATTGCCGGCATCATTACATAGGATGCTCTGACTGCTTCAAGTTCACCTGCCTCTGTAATAGTTTGCCTGAATGATCCTTTAATTACGGTATAATCACTTCTTTTTTGTTTACCACATGAAACAAACAGAACAAATACCATAAAAATGAAAAAATAATTTGTTCGTTGCCGGGAAACCTGATGATTCAGGTGCCGGCATTTTCTTTTATTTTCCATTTGCACCGGCATTTAATTTAGTTAAATTCTCCTTGTTCAGGAACGGATCAGTTAATGCAAGCTCATCATTTTCAGCAACGCCTTCTAAAACTATGGCGAAATCTGAATTAACTGATCCGATCTTTATATCTCTGCGTTTAAATGATGAACCTGCACTTACATATACGAACTCCCCCTTCTGATCTTTATTTATTGCGTCAACGGGTACATATAATACTCCTTTTATTTCCTGAATTTTTATTTTACAACTTACTGTAAGTCCCGGTAGAAGACTTTTTGCTTTCCCATCAATTCCTATCTGAACAGGAAATATTTTAATTTTTGATTTTGAATCTTTGTTCTGTGCCAGATTCGCAACTGCTATAACATTACCAATAAACGTGGTATCGGAATATGCATCTGGTTTGACTTCAACTTTCAAACCTGAAGTAATTTTTGTAATATCCACTTCATTTATTTTTACTTCTGCCATCATCTCATTAAGGTCAGGCAACTCAATCAGAGGAGTTCCTGAATAAGGCTGATCCCCAACCTGCCATTTCTTGTTTGTCATCCAGTTTTCCTTAAGAATAGCAATTCCCTGATTAGGACTGATCACAAAAAGGCTGTTCACTGAGCGGTTCGCCTCATCAAGAGTTATTGTTAATTGTTTAATACTTAAGCTTTTCTGAAAGACATCTTCCTGTTGAATCTTCTTCCTATTCTCAATCTGTTCTTTTGCCCGGTCAAGAGCGATATTTGCAGTTTCAAGTTTAAGATTGATCTCTTTCTTTGTAACATCCGACTCATATACTGCCTGCTCAAAGTTGATCTTTGAGATTTCCTGTGAGATGCGCGATATTTCCAGCTCGGATTCAAGGTCTTCTATTTCTGATTGTTGTGTTGCTTTAAGTTTTTCAAATTCAGCATTTGCTATTTCCAGTTGCTGTTGAGAATTAATAATTGCTTTCTTTATTTCAGAAGGATCAAAGATAATAACGGTATCTCCTTTGTTAACTTCTTTACCATCACTAACCATATTCGTGATTTTAAGGCTTCCATACCTGTATGAAATTATTGGGGCTGTGATGTTGATCGAACTGACCGCCTTCACTGTTCCTTCTTCAGTCAATTCTTCAGTAAAAGTGCCCTTTTTCACAAATGTTGTCTGTACGTCCTGAGCTACTTTTTTACCCTTACACGATAGTAGTCCAATACATAAAAGGAGAATAATAATTTTGTTCATTGCTATTTTTTTCAATTGATTTTCAGTTTACTTACACAGAAAAATAATCTCATTTTTAAGGAATCTGCCACGTTGATAACCATTCATGGTAAAGAAGAATTTATTTTTTTCATTCCATTGATTTTTACCTTTTTCAAGATCAGATAATCCGGAGGTTCAATAAGAGCTATTGTTTCATTACCTTTAAGACCTGCTTTTGCTATACTTTTCGAACTGTTTGACAAACCGGTTTCAATAGTAACAGGTATAAATTTCCCATCTTCAGCAACATATACGATTTTCGCACTGTCTCTGGTAAAAATTGCTGCAGCCGGAACCACAATAGTATCCTTTACCTCATCAATAATTATTTTGCATGCAGCACTCAGTCCCGGCTTCATTAATGCGTGGCAACTATCAACACTTATAATCACCTCATATGTCTTTACTTTTGATTCTTGCTGGCTGCTTTTTCCTGCAAATGACTTTCGTTTTATCTTGCCGGTAGTATACAAGTTTGAGGCGGCCTCGATACGAACTATTGCCTTCTGGCCTTCCTTAATCCTTTTATAATCACTCTCAGGAACTTCAACAGTGACCTGCATCTCCTTCATATCAGGAAACTGAAGTAAAGCCATATTACTAAAGACACTGCTCTTTTCTTCAATTTTTCCTCCTATGGTACCTACTCCGTTACCCATAAACATCATCAATGGTGATTCATAATGCATAACTATACCATCGCAGGGAGCAACCAGTGTAAGTGATTTTATTTGATTTTCAAACATCTGCATCCGGTTTTTCTGCATCATTATCCGCGAATTAATCTGAGTGATTTCAGAATTGCCGATTACTTTCCGGGCGGTAAGTTTTTTCTGAAGTTTCTTCTTTTCAATATTTACTTTCTCCATTTCGAGTGTTAATAATCGCTGTTTAACAGGAGTTGCAAATTTTATCTGGATTGAATCAAGCACACTGATAGCCAATTGAGCTTTATTTGTCTCAATCTGTGAATTTAACAATGATAATTGCATAGCATTCTCAGCCTCAAGTTTTTTCTTATCAGCTCCCATCGTTTCAAGATCGTTGCTTAATTGTTCAAAAGAGTAATTAAGTTCAGGAGCATCAAGAATACAAACAGTATCCCCCTTTTTTACAATAGTACCTTCATCTGCCAGATGTCCGACGGAAACACCTCCAACATTTAGCCGGGGTGTTAAAAGGGTTAAGTTATTAACTGCCTGAACTGTCCCTGGTGCATCGATAGTCTCAAGGTAATCGGAACGTTTCAGTTCGTAGGTTACTACACTTGAATTTTTCTTCCTGCATGATGGAAGGGTTAACCCTGCGAAGAAGATAAAGAAGATTAAATATTTCATTGAAAAAATGATTAATTCAACGAATTGTTTGCTTAAGCTCTGGTAAATTTCTCAAAACTGTGATATATTACAAAGATCGCAGAATCAATAAACTGACCTTCTTTGTTAAAGATAATCAATTTTTGAATAGACAGATCAAAAATTCGAAAATATCTGATTAGCTGTTTTATAAAGTGGCATCTATTTCTTTGAGAGTAAGACTAAATTTGTCTAAATTATTGCATGATTCAGCAAGGGGGGATTTATGTTGCTCACAACAAAAAAACCAGACTGTAAAAGTACAATCTGGTTTTAATATTGGTGCCCAGAACAAGACTCGAACTTGCACACCCTTGCGAGCACCAGCCCCTCAAGCTGGCGTGTCTACCAATTTCACCATCTGGGCGAGATGGGTTTGTGCCCAGAACAGGACTCGAACCTGCACATCATTACTGACACTAG
>JANYIW010000321.1 GCA_025358645.1 Bacteroidales bacterium | reverse complement strand
AATACTTGAAAATGATAAAATACTGCAAAAGCCGGGCTTATTGACCACTTTTCGCCGGGAAGGTTACAATTTTCATGCATACCTAAACAACAAATACTTAACTCAGGCTCTCGGCGTTCAATATTATCCGGCCAACTATGGGCAAGCCCACTGGTTTTTCTAACCTAGGGGTTGTATAAGAATATTATGTTATATTACAAAAAGAAATAATTATGGTAGAAAATTAATTCTACCATAATAATACACTCTTTTGTTGTAGTTAATTTAAAAATGAAAGGTTAACGAATCTCAGCTTTGCCTAGTATCCTAAACATCCCGGTTCCACAAGTTGGACATTTACCTTTCACTGCTTTTCTGCCATTTTTCATTGTAACTTCAACAGAATCTTTAATTTCTTTTTTAGACTTACATTTTACGCAATATCCTTCCATGATCTAATTAATTTAGTTATGATTAATCTATTTCATTGCAAATGTAAGCTTTTTGCAATGTGTTAGCAAATAGTAATCGCTAAGTAAGCAACAAATAAGGGTCTGCTCACGAAACGGACGTCTCCACCAGAAGAAAACAATAAGTTTTATTTAACGACCGTACTAAAGAACTTTATATAACCCCTGCTTTTTCCTCTTTTTTGGTATCTCAAACGCTGAATTTTTGATCAAGTTTATTTTTCCTATGCTTTAACCGTTTTTAAAAACATTCTATTCGGATACCCGCTGGACAGTTAACATAGATTGCTTAACGTGCTATATTTTCCGTTACGTGAGCCGACCCCTATTACGTTCCCATCGGTTCCGGGAATCCCGGAACCGATAAAAAAAGAAACACACCTTGACAATTGTACCAATTTTTGGTAACTTTGGAGAAAAATTGATGAATTATGAGTAGAAACACTTCAATATCAATAGGGAACTATTTTGATAATTTTATTCAAAATAGAATATCTGCTGGAAGATTTAAAAATGCAAGTGAAGTTGTCCGGGCAGGATTAAGACTTTTGGAAGAAGAAGAAACCAGAATTATTGCTTTAAGAGAAGCTATTCAAGAAGGGATAGAAAGCGGAATTGCTTATGATTTCAATCCTGAGTCACATTTAGAAAGATTAAAAGCTAAAAAGAAATTGAATGGTTCAGTATAAATTAACAAATAAAGCAGTTGATGATTTAACCAATATTTGGAATTACACCTCTGATAAGTGCTCTGAAAATCAAGCAGACACATATTATCTTATGCTTTTAGAAAACTGTAACGAAGTTGCATGTAACCCTGAGTTAGGTAACAATTATTCAGGAGTAACAGAAAACATATTTGGGTTTAAAGCAGGTAGGCACATCATTTTTTACAGAAAGATTGAAGAAAACGAAGTGGAAATCACAAGAATACTACATGAACAAATGGATTTAAAGAATAGAATAATAGAAAAATAACCCCACATAACACGTTATAGGTCATGGCTTGGTTCCTGGCGGTTTGCAGGTTTCGTTACTGCATCGGCGCCTCCACAGTTTGACAAGGGATACGGCCCGTACGGCGCATAGCCCCGACCGTCAGCAAGTCTGGACGGGGTCGCCTCACGAAATGGATTATAAAGTACTTTATTATCAATTAAAAACTAAATTAACGTACGTTTATAATTGTTTATTACGTACGATAAATATATCTTTGTAAAAACATAATAATATGATATCACCATCAGAATTAAGGCAGAATTTATACAATCTTTTAGACCAGGTGATTTTAACAGGGATACCTGTTGAAATAAAAAGAAAAAACAAGGTCTTGAAAATTATTATTGAGCAACCAAAATTAAAGCTAGATAATCTTAAAAAAAGGGAAGTTATGAACTGTAAGCCTGATGAAATAATATACAACGATTGGGAGAAGGAGTGGAAAGCATGATTTTTTTAGATACACATGCGGTAATTTGGTTATATTCCGGTCAGCTTGACCTTTTTAACCCAAAAGTATTAAAATTGATAAATACACAACAGGTTTGTATTTCACATATTGTAAAATTGGAAATCCAATATTTGTTTGAAATCAAAAGGGTAAAATATGAATCTGGCCTTATTATAGATACATTAATTGGTGAATTAGGATTAATGTATAGCGATAATAACTTTGAAAGCATTGTAAGACAGGCAATACATTTATCATTTACTCATGATCCGTTTGATAGGATTATTGTTGCGGATGCCTCAATTAATAATTCTATGCTTATCAGTAAGGACAGAAATATTAAAAAACATTATAAAAATACAATTTGGTAATCTCACAAAAGCAACTATGATGGCAGTATTACTTCTGGTTACATTAATGTTAACTACTTCATTATCGGCTCAAAAAACAACAAACAAAAATATTTTACCAGGATCATGGCTTGGTAAGATTTCAACAAATGGCATTGATCTCCGGTTAGTTTTCAATCTCAAGCTGAACGATAAAGATAGTCTTATCGCCACTTTGGACAGCCCTGATCAGGGTGCGAAAAATATTCCTCTTGGCCATGTCATTCTGGATAAAAAGAATCTGACAATTCAAGCTCCTGCCCTTATGGGTGAATATAAAGGTACCATTACCAGTGACTCAACCATAGATGGAACATGGACTCAGCGCGGTTCCGGCTTTATTGCGAATCTTAAAAAACTAAGAACAGTCTTTACAGTCAACCGACCACAGGAGCCAAAACCTCCTTTTTCTTATACATCTGAGGATGTGATATTTACAAATGTTAAATTTAATATTAAACTTGCCGGAACATTAACAATTCCATCCGGGAATGGCCCTTTCAAGACTGTTATTATGATCACCGGATCGGGCCCACAGAACAGGAATGAAGAACTTATGGGTCATAAACCCTTCATGGTAATAGCCGATTATCTCAACAGAAATGGCATCGCGGTTCTTAGATATGATGACAGAGGAGTAGGTCAATCACAGGGTAACTACGCTGAAGCAACTTCTGCCGATCTCGCAACTGATGCTGAAGCTGCTTTTAATTTTCTGAAAAATAATGCGAAAATTAATCAAAAAGAAATAGGACTTATGGGTCATAGTGAAGGTGGGTTGATCGCTCCGATAGTCGCTGTTTCAAACACGGGAATAGGATTTATTATATCTCTGGCAGGTCCGGGGGTAACCGGACAACAGATTATTATAAGGCAGCAACAGGAAATAGGTAAACTTTCAGGGGAGAAAGAAAGTGCCATTAAAGAAACAACTGAAATAAACAGAAAACTCTATGCTGTTCTCAGGAAAGAAAAAGATAATAAAAAAGCAGAAATAAAGATCCTTGCTCTGTACAGAGAGATTGTGGAAAAGAAAAAACTATCGAAGGAAAATACGGAAAAAGCCGTTAATCAGCTAAAATTAAGTTTCGGCGCTAATCAATATACATGGTTCAGGTATTTTATTATGACCGACCCTACTACTTTCTGGAAAAAGGTAAAATGTCCTGTTCTCGCTCTTAATGGAGATAAAGACGTTCAGGTAGCCGCTAAAGAAAACCTCCCAGCTATTGAAAAAGCTCTGAAATCATCCGGAAACAAATCAGTAAAGACTGTAAACTTACCCGGACTTAATCATCTCTTTCAACATTGCAATACCGGACTACCTTCCGAATATGGAACAATTGAAGAAACCTTTTCTCCTGAAGCTTTGAAAATTATTACTGACTGGATTTTGGCTTTAAAGTGACTTCAACCAGTTTCTTAAGAATCATTCTTAATTCTTCCAAGGTAGCTGATTGCAACAAAAATATCAGCCTCTGAAAAATCGAGAGTCATTAAATCTTTTTCTTCAACCCATTTATAAGCAAGATGTTCAGACAGAAATGGCCATTCATCGAGTGTATCACATATAAAAGGGATAAGCCTTATCTGTTTATGTCCATAATCATGATCGATTGATGCCAGTTTACCACAAATAACTATTTCCATTGCAAGCTCCTCCTCCACTTCACGGATAACACACTCTTCTTCAGTCTCTTCCGGAGCAAGTTTACCTCCTGGGAATTCCCATTTAAAGGGATGATCAGTTGCCTCGCCACGCTGAACAACTAAAAGCTCTTTCTCTTCATTTCTGATAACAGCACAGGTAACACTTATCATAGCTACAAAAGGTCTTCATAAAGTGGTATAACAAGTAAAAATTCATATTTATTTTCACTGAAATCAACTTTGCAGGCATAGTGATCGATCCCATTGGTCACAACGATATACGGGACTTTGAATCCCATATTATAACATACAATCTGATCAAATACTTTGTCATCAATCTTAACATCAGGCGCTTTACATTCAACTATCATTACCGGTTCACCTGATCTGTTGTGAATCAATATATCAACTCTTCGTTTCATTTTATTGAATCTTGAAAAGACCTCAATACCAACGAGACCTGCAGGATATTTACCTTCATTAATCAGATATTGAATAAAATTCTGCCGGACCCACTCTTCGGGAGTGAGTTTCACATATTTCCTCCTTAAAGGATCGAGGATCATTTCTTTTCCCTCCTTTCCGGTAATCCTGAAGGAATATTGAGGCAGATTTAATAGTTTCAACTTAGTTTTGTATTTTTGGAAACTTAATTCCTCTATAAGATACAAATATATTCAGTTAATTTATAAGTGCCTAGAGTTTGGAGTGCCTGGAGTGCCTAAAGTAATTTGTTTGAAACCCGTTTTAATAATCCGTCGACCTCGAGTTGCTTAGTATATCTTCTTTTTGACAAAATTACATTTAATCTAAATAATTTTGCTGAAATTCATTTTTATAATGAACTTTAGGCACTTCAAACTTTAGCTCACTTTAAGTACTTTTTTATGAAAACCAAAGAGGAAATTGTTAATAACTGGCTTCCGCGATATACAGGAAAATCAATAGACAGCTTCGGCAAATACTTTCTCCTGACTAATTACCTCTATTATGTTGAACTTTTTGCAAAATGGAACAATGTAAAGGTTGAGGGCAGAGATAAAAATATGCCAAGCGCCACCGCAGATGGTATAACCATCATAAATTTCGGAATGGGTAGTCCAAATGCTGCAACTATAATGGATCTGCTTAGTGCGGTAACTCCGAATGCAGTATTGTTTCTTGGTAAATGCGGAGGGCTGAAAAAAAAGAACACATTAGGAGATCTGATACTTCCAATAGCTGCCATCAGAAGTGACGGAACCTCGAACGACTATCTTCCCAATGAGGTTCCTGCTCTTCCTGCATTTAAACTTCAGAGCGCCATCTCTGCCACCATTACAAGATTTAACAGGGAGTACTGGACCGGTACAGTATATACAACAAACAGAAGGGTATGGGAATACGATGACAGGTTTAAGAAATATCTTGTCAAGACCCGGGCCATGGCAATTGACATGGAAACAGCAACTATATTTACCGTCGGCTTTGCCAACGAGATTCCAACCGGGGCCCTTCTTCTCGTTTCTGATCAGCCAATGATTTCAACAGGTATTAAAACGGAAGCTACTGATGTTAAAGTCACAAATGATTATGTTGAAATACATCTTAAGATAGGGATTGCTTCGCTTCGCGAAATACTGGATAACGGAATGTCAGTTAAGCATCTAAAATTCTGATTATGGCTGTAACTTATGAGGGTATAATCTCTGATCTGAAAAACCGGATTTTTAAACCTGTTTATTTCCTGGCAGGCGAGGAATCTTATTATATTGACCTAATAACTGAGTATATACAGGAGAAGGTATTACCGGAATCTGAAAAGGCTTTTAACCAGATCATCCTTTATGGCGACGATACAAATATTGCTTCAATAATAGATACGGCGCGCAGGTTTCCTATGATGTCGAGTCATCAGGTTCTTATCGTGAAAGAGGCTCAATCGTTGAAAAACCTGGACGATCTTATCATATATCTTGAAAAACCGCTGTTATCAACGATACTTGTATTCAACTATAAGTATAAAACTCTGGATAAGAGAACAAGACTATTTAAAACTCTTGAGAGTCATGGTATTTATTTTGAATCGGGCAGAATACGGGACTATCTGATACCGGCATGGATTGAAAGATACCTGATGTTAAAAGGCATAAAAACAGATCCGAGTGCAAGCGCCATGCTTACTGAGTATCTCGGTACCGATTTGCATAAGATTGTCAACGAGCTTGATAAACTTATAATCACTCTTCCTGATGGTAAACCATTTATTACAACGGCATTAATTGAGAAAAACATAGGGATAAGTAAGGATTATAATAATTTTGAATTACAGAAGGCAATCGGGGAAAAGAATATCCTCAAAGCAAATATGATAGTTCACTATTTCGCTAATAACCCCAAAGACAATCCTATTACTCTTTCTATTGCATCGCTTTTTGGATTTTTCAGCAAGCTTCTTACCTTCCATTACTTAACCGACAAATCTAAAAACAATGTAGCGGCTGCTCTTAAGGTTAATCCTTTTTTTGTAAAAGAGTATGAGAACTCAGCTACAAAATACAATGTCTCAAAGACAATGGAGATTATCAGTCTTCTGCGTATATACGACTTGAAATCAAAGGGTTTCGGAGATCCGGGCACTGATCCGGGCGATCTTCTTAAAGAGCTGGTATACAGAGTACTACACCTCTAATTCATTTCAGGTGAATCGGGGAATTCTGCCCACATTCTGTACTTATTATTAAAGCTCCTTAAAACTTTTTTCCAGATATCATTACCCCTGTTATTCAGGACAACTTCGGAATTGACCTTTGCAATGACCCAGGAATTTTCTTTAAGTTCACGTTCAAGCTGACCGGCTGACCATCCGGAATAACCCAGGAAGAACCTGATCTGTGATTGTTTAATTTGCTTTGCTTTTATTAGTTCTTTGATACTTTCAATGTCCCCTCCCCAAAAAATATTTCCCTCCACCTGTATACTATTAGGAATTAAATTCCCGAGATTATGCAGATAATGAAGTGTATCAGGTGCAACAGGTCCACCCATGCTGAGGTTTTCATTCCAGCCTTCAAAACCCTCAATTGCAGCGCTGGCCTGCAAATCAAGCTTTTTATTCAGAATAAAGCCGACAGATCCCTGGGGGGTGTGATCCGTAAGATACACTATGCTCCTGTTAAAAAACGTATCTGGCAGAAAAGGTTCAGATATCAGAATCTTGCCTTTTCCCGGGATTTTATCTTCCGGCAGTATCGCAAACATATCAAGTTCTGGTTGCATGATTCGAATTAACAATTAGAATATTAATATTATGCAAAAATAATTAAGTAAAAACTTATTTTCAATTAAATATTATCATATTTTTACTCAAAATGTTAAATATTATCATGCAAAGAAGTACATTAAGCATAATTGGGAATAAAGCTATTTTAAATATCCGTGAAAGGATGTGCGAAACTGCTGAGGAGATGCTGGCAAGCGACAAATTTCGGTTAGTCCTGGATCATTGCCTTAATACACTCAAATCTAAAAACTCTCCCTTACTTGAATTTTTCGGAAGCTGCGAATCAGATAAAGAGTGTGTTGATGATCTTGTCAAGACGCTCTCTTTACTGGTAAAATATGAGGCCAACGTTGTACCACATATTTTTGATAAGTCCAAAAATTTTCTTAAAGATCTTGATAAAATAGCCGGTTTTGTGGAATATCTATATGACTACTGGCGCCATTTTGACCGTTTTATTATTAATGATTCTGAAGGTGACCGGCTTGATAAAAGGCCTTATCGTACTTTTAATGAAACGATTGAACAGCTCACCCATCTGATAAGAACCGTTTACAGACATATCCAGGAAAACATTACTGGCAGTCATCCCAGTGTTTACAGACAGGTACCTGCCGGCGCTGAAATGGCAGTGATCTCCCTGCCTAAGGATATAGCATATCAGGGAGAAAAATATAAGAAGCTGAACAGTGTGCCGGTAATCCGGCAGATGCTTATCTATCCGCCGTTAGTTATCCAGCAGCCGATGAATAAACGGACTGGCGATTTCAAGAAGATCAATCAGAATCCTGTTGACCTGGTCAACTTAACTCCCGGTGAATGGCTTTGCTATCCTGCTAAAGTAGGTAAGCTTCTTATTATGGTTTACTTCCATCTCGATTTTTTTGAACTTGGGTTTTCGATGTGTAATCTCTTTCAGCTGGCTGATGACTCAGATCTTGAAAAAAAACCCGATGCACTCTTTATTTACGGAGTTCCTGGCAAACTGATAGACGGACTCGCTAAATTTTCCACTGTCTTTTATGATGACGACGAAAACAAAATATTCGTAGGAGCTATTCCCGACAGACCTGAATTTGCTTATTTCGGTTATCTGAAAAAGATGATCCTCACTCTTCACAACTCCATTATAATGAAGAATGGAAACATGCCGTTTCATGGCGCTATGGTGAAAATTCTACTCCAGGGAAACAAAGAGGCTACCATACTCATGATGGGTGACACTGGCGCCGGGAAATCCGAAACCCTTGAAGCTTTCAGAGTGCTTGCAGACAAGTATATCCGTGAACTTACTATCATTGCTGACGATATGGGTTCAATTGAACTCGATAAGGACGGTTGTCCTATCGGTTATGGAACTGAGATCGGTGCATTTCTCCGTCTCGATGATCTGCAGCCTGGTTATGCTTTCGGGCATCTCGACCGCTCAATCATCTTTAACCCCAGTCAGGTCAATGCTCGTATTGTTTTCCCTGTCACAAAATTTGAAACTGTTATTGCAGGTCATAAAATTGATTATATCCTCTATGCCAATAATTATGAGGAGATTGACAATGAACATCCTGTTATTGAAAAATTCACTTCGGCAGAATGGGCATTGGATATATTCCGGGAAGGAGCTGTTATGAGCAAAGGGACCACTACATCCAGCGGACTTGTACACTCATATTTCGCAAATATTTTTGGCCCGCCGGAATATAAATCTGCTCATGAAAAAATTGCTGCAAAGTACTTTGCATCGTTCTTCAAAAATAATGTTTTTGTCGGACAGATGAGGACAAGACTGGGGATTCCGGGTAATGAATCCAGCGGACCCAAAGAAGCTGCACTCGAATTGCTGAGAATAATCGGGGTTACAATATGATATTATGTAGGGACGTTGCATGCAACGTCCCTACATAATATAACGTCTCTACAATCCTAATATTTCTCGGGATCAGCCTCTTTCATCATCCCATAAATTACATCAAAGACATCTTCAGCACTGGGTTTGGAGAAATAGTCTCCGTCGGTTGTATAAGCCGGCCTGTGTTCTTTTGCGGCAAGAGTTTTGGGAGGACTGTCAAGATATTGCCAGCCGCCTTGCTTTTCGAGCACCTCTTGCATCATATATGCAGTGGTTCCACCAGGTAAGTCTTCATCGAGAAAAAGAATCCTGTTTGTCTTTTTAAGGGACTCAACTATCATCTTATTCCGATCAAAGGGCACAAGTGTCTGGACATCAATTAATTCAACAGAAATACCATGCGCAGCCAGTTGTTTCACTGCTTCATTTGCAATTTTAACTGTTGATCCATAGGTTACTATGGTCAGATCTGTTCCCTGGTTAAGTATTTCAGGAATTCCCAATTGCAAGCGAAACTCACCAATATTATCCGGCATTTTTTCTTTCAGTCTGTAGCCATTGAGAGGTTCAATAACTATTGCAGGATCGCTACCCTCCAGTAACGTATTATAAAAACCTGCTGCTCGTGTCATATCTCTTGGTGAACAAACATAGATGCCTCTTACGGAGTTTATTAGCATGCTCATAGGAGATCCTGAGTGCCAGATCCCTTCCAGACGGTGTCCACGGGTACTTATAATCAATGGTGCAATCATTCTCCCTGCAGTTCTGTAATGAGTTGTTGCAAGATCATCGCTTAAAACCTGCAAAGCATACATCACGTAGTCGAGATACTGAATTTCTGCTATTGGTCTCATCCCCCGTAGAGCCAGTCCGAGTCCCTGACCAAGAATAGTTGCTTCCCTGATGCCTGTATCTGTAATACGAAGTTCCCCGAATTTTTTCTGTAATCCCTCAAGCGATTGGTTAACGCCTCCAATACCTCCGGTGTCCTCTCCGAATGTTACCAGAAGAGGGTATTTTGAAAAAAGCTTATCATAATTATCACGCAAAATCTGACGACCGGGAACCTCAGGTGAATCAGCAGAATAAACCGGAGGAACCGGCTTCACATTAAGAACTGATGTTGGTGTTTCATTATAAAGAAATGAATCATAACTCTTCCGGGCATCTTCATAATTACGTTTGAGCCAACCCTGTAATTCTTCGTTCAGGTTATCTGATTTGAGACATGATCCGCATATATTTCTTAATATCTTACGGGCTGTTACAAAATTGTCCTTTCTTATGGGTGCCGGAACTTTCTTCAGATCCTCTGCATAAGTATCAATTGAATCCTCTTTCGCCTTTTCTGTGCACTTGCATGAACGATCATTTATAATCTTCACGAGAGCGTCACGTTCAATCCTGATCGGATTCTGAAATGACTCCCAGCCTTTCCTTCTTGATTCTTTCGCTTCCTCTTCAGCTTCAACTGCCAGCTTATCAAGCTCTTCAGCTGTAGCAATTTTGGAACTGAGAATCCATTCCCTCATTTTCTTTATCGGGTCAAAATCGTCTTCCCATTTTAGACGTTCCTCGCTTTTATATCTTTCGTGTGAACCTGAGGTGGAATGCCCCTGAGGCTGCGTAACTTCTTCAATATGAAACACAACAGGAGTATGTTGTTCGCGGCATATTGCAATACCTTCTTCGTAAAGCTTTATTAATCCGGCATAATCCCACCCTTTTCCCTTGAAAATTCGTATTCCTAATTTATCTTTTTCAGTTTCAAATCCCTTAAGTATTTCTGAAATACTGCCTTTTGTAGTCTGGTATTTCTTGGGTACTGATATGCCGTAACCATCATCATAAACAGAAACAGCCATTGGCACCTGGAGAACACCTGCAGCATTAATTGTCTCCCAGAAATAACCTTCAGATGTACTCGCGTCGCCAATGGATCCGAACGCCACCTCATTTCCTTTCAGAGAAAGAGTTGTGAATTGTTGAAGATCCTTATTTTGCCTGAATAACTTTGATGCATAAGCCAGTCCAAGTAAACGCGGCATTTGTCCTGCTGTAGGAGAAATATCAGCGGAAGAGTTTTTTTGTTTTGTCAAATCCTTCCATGATCCGTCAGGGTTGATATTCGGCACAGAGAAGTGGTTATTAAAAACCCTTCCTCCACTACCTGTATTAAACTGCTTATCGGTATTACCATACAACTGATGGAAAAATTCGAGCGAGTCATAAAGCCCCATCGCCATCATCCACGTCTGGTCCCTGTAGTATCCCGATCGCCAATCACCATTTTTAAACTGTTTTGCCAGCGCCAACTGAATTATCTCCTTTCCATCCCCAAAAATCCCAAACTTTGCTTTCCCTGTGAGAACTTCCCGGCGTCCTATAATACTCAGGTTTCTACTAAGATTTGCCATCCGGAAGTCAGCAAGAATGCTCTCTTTATTCAAATTATGTCCGGATTGATTGTGGTTTTGTTTCATCTCAATAGTTTCTGCCTTCAAATATTGCTCTGATTGATTGTTGTTTTGTTTCATTCCTGATATTAAGTTTAGTGGTTGTACTGCAACTACAAACAAATTAAGACCAATGTTGTTTAAATAAACCAGAATAATTGGTCACTGACTATTTTCTGTTTCTGTAAGATCACTCTTCAACTTATCGGAGGTCCATGTTTTAAAATTTCCACTGTCATCTGAATAAACCATAAATGCCTCAAACTCCGGATGCATATCCAGAAATTCCATCGCCTTCTCTTTACCCATTACAAGGCAGCCAGTTGCTACACCATCAGCCATGGCGCATTCGTCAGCAATAATAGAGATACTTAACAAGGTATTCTTTGTAGTATACCCTGTTCGCGGATCAACATGATGGGAATATTTAACACCATCTTCAACATAAAATTTCCTGTAGTTTCCCGAAGTTGCAATTGCTTTATCAGTAATTCTTATTATTGCCTGTAGTGTCTTCCCCGGAGTCAGGTTATTATCTACCGGTTTATCTATGCCTACTCTCCATAGATTGCCTGCCTTCTTACCTTTTGCTCTGACTTCTCCTCCAATCTCAACCAGATAATTTTTAATTCCCAGATTGTCGAATAAACGGCAGATCACATCAACTGAATACCCCTGAGCGATAGCATTAACGTCAAGGCATACACGTGGATCAGTTTTAACCAGTCGTCCGTTAATCAATGAAACTTTACTCATCCCCACAAGTTTAAGAAGGCTATCACGTTTCGATTCCGTGAAGCTCTTATGCGCATCAGGACCAAATCCCCAGGCTTTTACAAGTGGACCCACAGTAATGTCAAAAGCGCCATCTGTCATTTCAGATACTAAAACTGACTTCCTGAAAACTTCGGTGAAAAATGAATCAGGTACTACGTCCTCGTTACGGTTTATCTTTGAAATAATGGATGAATCCTTGTAAAGTGACAACGACAGATCAAAATCAGCAAGGGTCTTTTCAACTTTTTTCCTGAGTTCAGCGGGATCTATGTTTTTCTTATTATCGTAAACAATACTATACGTTGATCCCTGAGCCAAACCCGCAAAATTTGCAATAACAGGTTTATTATGCGTGCAGCCAGATGTAAAGAGGACAAGGAATAAGAGACCGGACATTAATTTATTAATCATGATCTAATCTTATAATTTTATGATTCCCATTGCCTATGCAATCTTACATAAAATTTGTGCTCCTTCAAAATATTAATATTTCTTCTCTGATATTTGATGCAACGTAACTAATCAGTGACTAGAGTTTGGAGTGCCTAGAGTGCCTAAAGTTAATAATAAAAGGGTGAATCAGTTTCTTTTATAAGCAGCGATAACACTTAAAGCTCCTACCACATTTTGATTGTTATTTATGGTAGTATCAATAATGGATCTCAGGATGGCGAAGTTTTCAGCGGCACTCATTTCAAAGTACATAATCGGTTAATTATCAACCCAAATAATTATTTTTGTTAACATGTACAATTTATAAAAATATCAAATTAATAAACCCTAAAAACGTTAATCCAGTTAAAAAAATTGTTAATAACACTTGATTTTTTAACTTTAGGCACTCTAAACTTTAGCTCACTTTAGGCAATGATTAGTTATCAATATTAAGATGAAATATATACTTCTACTTGTATTTATGTTCAGGATCTTTTCAGCACAGGGACAACAAACATACCCTGATTCGATTCTTTATTCAAACCATATCTATAATGAAAAGATTAAAACTGTACAAATATATAAGGATGGCTGGAATCTTTCATATCCTATCATTAAGCTGAACACTAATGAGAAGTTAGTTTTTAATTTCGATTTGCTGAATGACCAGCCTGAAACATTCTATTATACTTTTATCCATTGTAATAAAGACTGGAATAAATCTGACATTTTTCCTAACGATTACCTTACCGGGTATACTGAAAACCCTATTGAAGATTATGGAAATTCTTTCAACACAACAGTCAGCTTTATTCATTACAAGCTTACCTTTCCTAATGACAAAGTAAGCATAACATTATCAGGTAATTACATACTTGAGGTGTATCCTGCCGACAAACCTCAGGAACCAGCAATAACTCAAAGGTTTATTGTTGTTGAAGATGCTTCTAAAATTACCGTAACGGCTCACAGACCTCAGATGACGAAAGAAAACAATACTCATCAGCAGGTTGATTTCGTTGTAGATTATACCGGACTCTCTATCAATGATCCTTACAGGAATGTGTTTGCTTTTATCCTTCAGAATGGGAGATGGGATAATGCCAAAAGAAACCTAAAACCCGATTTTTATGGGAATAATGAGCTTAAATACAATTCATTATCTGACAAAAATATTTTCAAGGGTGGAAATGAATACCGTTATTTTGACATTAAAAGTATTCGGTATCAGACTGAATATGTTAAACGTATAGATTACGTTATTCCCAACTATAATATTTATCTCTACCCGTCAGAAAACAGGGAGTTTAAACCTTACTTCTACTGGAAGGATTTTAATGGTAAGTATTATATCGCATTCCAGGAGGGTACGAAACCTGACATCGAAGCTGACTATGTAAATGTGTATTTTACACTTCTTTCAGATCAGGTGATTTCAGGAGGGAAGATGTATATATCGGGCAGTTTGAATAACTGGGCTTTTGATAAAAAGAATCTTATGACGTATAATCCTGAAAAAAAAGAATATGAATGTAATATGCTTCTGAAACAAGGGTGGTATAACTATGAATATGTTTTTCTGAAAGATGGTGAAACAGATGGCACTGCCACATTATTTGAAGGTAGCCATTATGAAACAGAGAATGATTATGTTGTATTGATATATTACAGGAATCCACATGATCGATACGACAGGGTAATCGGCTCTGTTATAACCAATACACTGAACCGGCTCTCAAATTAGATATCTGTATGTTTGTCAATTCCATATTGCATATAAATAGTATGCTTAAGAGTCTTCATTATTTCGCTCATATACTCTTCAACGGCTCTTACAGAACCAGGCAGGGTATAAATCAACGATTTACCTATGATTCCTGCAACGCCTCTGCTTAAGAGTGCAGCAGGTTTTTCAGTCCCATATTTGATCCTGATAAATTCCATTATCCCGGGGATTTCTTTAGTGAGAAGAGGCGTAACTGTCTCTACTGTAATATCCCTGGGACCAATACCAGTTCCGCCTGTAGTTATAATAATATTGTAATTTTTTCCGGCACTTTTCAGCAGATCCTTTAAAGTAGCAGAGTCATCAGGGATGAGGGTTAATTTGATATTACATAACCAGCTGCCAGACGAAAAAAACTCTGTAATCTTTTCTTTGATCTTTGGTCCGCTGAGATCCTCATACTCGCCTCTGTGAGCCCTGTCGCTGAGTGTAATTATCAGTATTTCAAATTTTTCAGGAAGATTCATTTTTTGATTTTTTCTATCAGGTTGATATTATCAATAATCATTTTTTTATCCACTGCCTTACACATATCATAAACTGTAAGCAAAGCAACACTGACGGCTGTTAACGCTTCCATTTCCACACCTGTTTTACCGGTACATCTCACCTCACTTACAATGTTAACACCCCTCGCATCTATAACCGTATCTACCTTAACATTATCAAGAACAATATTATGACATAACGGGATAAGATCAGATGTTCTTTTTGCTGCAGAGATCCCGGCAAGCTGGCAAACAGTAAGTACATCACCTTTTTTAAGCAGATTATGCTCAATAAGTCTGATAGTCTCAGGTGCAAGAGTAATATGCCCGCTCGCTTTTGCGATTCTGAGTTGATTCTCTTTGTCACCAACATCAACCATAACCGCTTTCCCCTTATTGTCAGTATGTGTGAGTTTGTCCATAATTTATTAACCTCCTATATTATAAAATGTTCCGGTTTCGTTTTTCGAACCGCATTCGGGTTTTAATTCTGCAGCCAGATTAATTGCCTTTTCAAAGCCAAGTTCTCTTATATCAAATTCAATATTGCTGAAAAGACAGGGCTTAAGTTTCCCGTTTGATGTAAGCCGCAACCTGTTGCACGATGAGCAGTCACCGCCAGTACCGCCATCGACTATTGAAAAATGTCCCCTGATCAGGTCCATTTGACGTATATATCTTATCTCCAAATTATTATCTATGCAAAACCTGGCAACAGCCTTTGCTTCCTCCTCTTCTTTTGAGTCTTTGACGACACAATTTATTTTTACGGGAAAAAGACCGGCTTCTTTCGCAGCATTAATACCTTCAAATACATCATTAATATCTCCGTTACGTGTAATAGCTTTGAATTTTTCAGGATCGATTGTGTCAAGGCTTACGTTAACTCTGTGAAGACCTGCTGCCCTGAGTTCCTGAGCATACTGTTTCAGCAGTGTGCCATTTGTTGTCATTGAGAGATCTTCGATGCCTTTAATGTCTGAGATCATTCTAATCAGTGCCGTAACTCCCCTTCTGACAAGAGGTTCCCCTCCTGTAATCCTTATTTTTGTCACTCCGTTTGCCACTGCCACCGTAGTAAAACCGGTAATCTCATCGAAAGTAAGGATCTCTTCATGATGGAAAAGTTTAATTCCCTCCTCCGGCATACAATAAGTGCATCGCAAATTACATCTGTCAGTGACAGATATGCGCAAATAATTCAGTTTTCTGTCAAATCTGTCGAACATTTACAATTTCTCCTTTTACCAATGATCCTCTTCCCGGTTTCAATGTTATTATCCCGTCGGCATAAGAAAGCGCTGCAAGATGAGCCGATCCATGAAAATCGACAGGTAATACCTCCATATTCTTATTAATAATAACCGGAATGAATTCCAGTCTGACTGATGATTTTCTATTATAGGCTACTGCCATAGGCAACATATTTTCAATGGCTATCCACTCATAGCCCATCATCCTGTTTATCATAGGTCTTACGAGAACTTCAAATTGAATAAATGAAGAAACAGGATTACCTGGCAACCCCAATACAATGGCTTTGGAATGTACTCCGAAGGTTGTTGGTTTACCCGGTTTAACATTCACCTTGTCAAATAAAATTTTCACTCCTGCACGTTCCAGAATGGATGGTACAAAATCAAAATCACCCATTGAAACACCACCGGTAATTATAACTATATCACTCTTACTAATAGCTTTTTCTATCATTGCATAAGTGATAGTTGCATTGTCCGGTGCAATGCCATAATCTATTGCTGCTGCTCCTGCCCTGACAACCTGAGCGCCTAATTGATAAGCATTGCTGTTACGTATCTGCGAAATACCAGGGAAACCGGAAGGGTTAATCAGCTCATCCCCTGTACTGATTATCCCTACAATTGGCTTCTTTTTCACACGAACTTCTGTATGTCCTACAGAAGCCATTAAAGCAATATCCTGGGGTTGAATGTATTTAGGTTTCTTTAGGACGATATCACCTTTAATGACATCTTCGCCTTTAAAAGATATATTTATCTTCGGGTTGGTTCCGGTAAATATGATTTTACCGTTCGGCAGATTTTCTGATTCCTCTATCATAAAAACTATGTCACAACCTTCCGGAACAATTGCGCCGGTCATTATTTTTGAGCATTGATTCTTCCCTATCTTATGTTTGGGTTCTTTACCCGCGGCAATGACCTCTATAACCACCAATTCATTGTTCATTTCCAGCTTATTACAGGCATAACCATCTACTGCTGACCTGTTAAATGGAGGCATATCGATATCGGTGGTTATATCTTCATCAAGAATCCGTTGATAGGAATCATTAAATGGAATTGTCTCTGCTACAGTCTCAAAAACCGATTCCATCACAATTTCGAAAGCTTCTTCAAAAGTTATCATGCCTCATAATATTATTTACTTCCCCCCAAGGTGGAAACAGGAAAGGGGGTCATAGAATTATATTTCAAATATTTTAGTCTGATCATTTTTTTAGTTTCCATTAATAACTACTATAGCTTTTGAAGGAAAGCTCACCCAAACTTCTTTTCCTTCAATAAGTCTGAGTTTCCCCATTTCTGAAGTAAGTATATTAGTATAGAACAAATCACCGGCATCTATTATTACTTCCATACCAAATTCTGAAGGTGTGATTTCAGTTACTTTTCCTTTGAAGGCGTTAAGTTCTATATCAGCGGGCATTTCGTTTGATATGATAATCGAGTCACTTTTTATAAGAAGGAGATTGTTTCTTGTTGGGGTTATACCATTCAGTTTAAATATTACTTTGTGCTCTGTAACGCCAACGAATAATCCATCTTCACGGGAAATATCAACCTTGAAGAAATTCCTGATTCCTGCATAACGTGCAACAAAACGGTTTGACGGATTATTAAATACCTCATTCACAGAACCCTCCTGGATAATCTTCCCGTTATGAATAACTCCCACTCTTTTTGCAAGGCTTATTGCATCTCCATAGTCGTGAGTTACATGAATAATTGTCTGCCCCTCTTTATTAAGATTTCTTAACAATCTTTTCAGGTCGTCTTTCAGCGATGTATCTAGCGAAGAAAGAGGTTCGTCGAGCAGGAGTAATCTGGGAGAAGTAATAAGTGTCCGTGCGAGAGCTACTCTTTGTAATTCACCACCTGAAAGTTTCTCTGTACTTCGTTCGAGAATATGCCGGATATTCATAGCAGTTGCTGCTTTTTCCACCTTATCTGCAATACTTTTCTTATTTTCTTTTCTGGCTCTGAGCGGGTAGGCAATATTTCCAAAGACAGTCATGTGCGGGAAAACAGCAAAATCCTGAAAGACAATTCCAACTTTTCTGTCCTGTATCCGCTGCCTTGTAATCTCGATGTCATCAAGAAATATCTTACCAGTATCAGGATGTTCCAATCCGGCAATCAGCTCCAGAAGTTGTGTCTTTCCTGACCCTGATCTACCCAATAGGACATAGTACTGACCATCGGATACTTCCAGGTTTATATCAGAAAGGACAAAATCGCCAAGACGACGGTTAATATTAATAAGTCTCAGCATCGTTGTTTATATATTTCACTTTTCTTTTAAAAGAAAGAAGCCTCAATGCAATCAGGAACAGGAGAGCTACCAGGATAAAAAATACTGATGCCGGCCGGGCATAATTAAGCCCATAAGAACTAAACCTTTCATAGATGAGAACGGGTGCAATCATGGGATGATAAGCAATAATAACTACAGCGCCAAATTCACTCATTCCCCTGGCAAACATCATTACAAACCCGGTAGTAATACTGCGCCATGCCAGTGGCAGAGAAATTGTAAAAAAAACTTTTGTATAGCCTGCCCCTAGATTAAGTGCAGCCTTTTCAAGTCTTTCAGGAACAGCGGCAAAACCGTCGCGGGCAGCATTTATCAGGAATGGTAAACTTACAAAAGCCATCGCGAGAGCTATTCCCGAAGGATGATTAACCAGATCGAAGCCTGCAAAAGAAGCTAATTTTCCTAAAAATCCATCCCGGGAGATAAATCCCAGAAGAGCAATACCTGCAGCAGTATGAGGAAGTACTATTGGAAGGTCAATTATTCCCTGAACAAAATTCTTAGCCGGAAACTTTTTCCGCGCAAGCAACCACGCGAATGGGATAGCTCCAACTGAGAAAATAAAAGTTGCTGTGAATGATACCCAAAGTGTTAACCAAACACTCTGGTGAACCTCTTTGTCTTTGACTGTTTCAATAAACTGAGTTGCTCCTGTATGGATAAACATGCCGGCAAGAGGCGCAATAATAAATAACAGCACCAATGATGAAAGAATCATCACAATCCATGTGAATATGCTGTTCCGTCTCATGATGAATTCAGTTCTTTTGAGTCTTATTCAAATATTTCAACAGTTTTAAAGGCAGTTTATCTGATTGTTCAGTGCTAAAGGGAATTATAGGTTCCTGTCCATTTTTTTTGAAGATTTCCGTACCGTACGGACCCAGGAAGAATTCCAGGAAATTGACAGCTTCTTCTTTCTGAGGAGCCTGATCAAGAACTGTAATACTGTAATTAATATACTCTCCTCTGACTTTCATTTTAATTCCTGGCTTACTGCCGGCAATATCTGTGCTGACAGATGAATAGGTCTCATTTTTTGAAGGATCAGCAAGGTTTATTTCTTTTGGCAGTTCAATATATTTAAGTCCATGTTGAATTGCAACTGATTTATACTGAAGCATATAATCAATAGCATCTGATTCAAGAAGCGCCACCAGGTCAACTTCTTTTGGTCGTATATATTCTTTGTTTTTCGATAATAACTTTTCAGCTAATCCTGGTCTGTTGTAATACTTTTCGGCCAGCATAAATGTAAATACAGTCCGGTAACCACAGGGATCAGAATCAGGGTCTGATCTGGAATAGATTACATCCTTCTTCTGAAGGATATCCATCCAATTATCAGTACTAGTTTCTTTTGAATATTTTGATTTTTCCTGATAGGCAATAACAATTTCATTGGTGGCAAACCTGATACTCCAACTTGCATAATCCGGAATAAGAAGTTTATTTATAACAAAATAATCTGAGGACGCTATAATATCACACGGCTTTTTAAGCTCTGTTACCTTTCTGGCACAAACCAGACTTCCTGCTGATTCAAGAAATATTTTTATGCCTGGATTTCTTTTCTCATATTCCTGAGCTATCTGTTTCATAGGTATAGAAAGGGAACCTGCATGGAAAATAATTAACTCTTTTTGAACTACCCTGGATTGGCTTTCAGCGATAATCGGGAACAATAATATTGCTAAAGAGAGTGAAAGGATGACTCTTATTTTTGTCAGTTCGATTATTAATTTTATAATCATTGATCTGAAAATTCCTTTATATGGAGTAAGTAGAGACGTTAAACCGGGGTTCTCTTAAACACCCGCAAATTTAAATCTTTTTTTCAGCAATGTGCAGGATTGTATTTATTGTCTCTGAAAGAACAACTTATCGATTTTATTTGTCTGTTTTACTGATAATTCTTTACTACTTCTATTACCTCAGGCAAGTCCATCCCGATCTTTTTCAGAAAATCAATTGTCGGAACACCGTTATTATTCCATCCTCTTCTTTTATAAACTGCATCTATCAGAGATTCATACTGATCCTCCCTATATTTCCGCAGGACCTTCATTTTCTCTACAGTTGTCTTTCCTGCCGGGTCGAATCCAATCTTTTCTTTAAGCTGTTTATCATAACGTTCAGACCGCGATTCGTACTCTTCAATTGTAACAGGACCCGCGGCCCGATATGGTTGCCTGTCGTGAATGCGTGTTCCGAAGCCGCGTCTGAGGTTGAACACTCTTTGAAAATTATAGACTCTTTCGGAATCCTCCACCAACCGCTTCCTATCAAACTCCCGACCTGTAACTGCCTTATAAATAGTTATATAATTATCAACATGCTCTGGTACTTTGGCAGGTTCGTTACTCTGGGCATTGGACTCAGGTTCAACATCATTCCATGGCAATTTGCATAAGCCTACCAGGCCGAACCATGTACGGAACATCGGAAAATAATGAAGCGCTTCAGCTTTGTTTTCAAATGTTGGTATCTGATTATTAACCATATCCATGAAGATAAGCCATGCTTCATCATGCTGAGGTCCCTTATTTGTAAGTGCGAAACCACCCTGTTGCGCGAGGGATTCTTTTGGCATGTACTGAGAGTATTCCAGTCCCTTGTTTTCCATTCCAATATCATTCAGGAAAGCAGGATCGCCCCAGCCATTTTTAATGAACAGCTCTTTCATCTTACGGACACCTGTTCCGGCAATCTTCCCGAATCCCTCTCCGCGGGCAAGCTGATGTAACATTTCAAGTGCAGAGACTGAATTACCAAAGTTAAGATCAAGCCCACCTGTTCTTTCCTTATTTAGAATACCATTCTGGTAACACTCCATAATAAAAGCTGTAAGAGTGCTCCATGTTATTGTACATATACCATAAGTATCGCAATAAAAATTTGTTTCAATAATATATTCCGGGTCGAATATTCCACAGTTTGATCCAAGACCGGCAGCATTCTCGTATTCCGGACCATCAACTAAAACTTTCTGCCCCTTATAAGGACCTGTCTTCAGAACAAAATCATCAATCCCCTTGCTGCACGACATATTGCACCCTATCCAGCAGCCAT
This sequence comes from Bacteroidales bacterium, assembly GCA_025358645.1. Classification (GTDB taxonomy): domain Bacteria; phylum Bacteroidota; class Bacteroidia; order Bacteroidales; family VadinHA17; genus LD21. The sequence goes on along the minus strand of JANYIW010000321.1, from coordinate 33,963 downwards.
CAGGAATATTCTGCGTAAAATTTCTTTTCCACACTGACGAATCTATCTTATGAGAATCAGGATGACTTCCAAATTTATAATTCATTACAGGCAACAGGTCGTGATCATTCATTACCTCCATCAGATGAGCTGTTCCAATTTCTCTCATCTGGCATTGTTTAGCGTCCAATTCCCGCATCTCCCTGTTAAATCTTTTACCCCGTTCCATGATAGCCTCAAGATCAACGACATTATTGAGGTTTCCTTTAATTCCCGGGATTTTACATACCAGCGCTTTAATTCTCTTATTGCGAAATACTGTTCCAATACCTCCCCTTCCAGCTTGTTTCAATCTGACCTTCTTACGTTTGGAATCGTAAAAACTGAAGTTTAGCATACCGATTAATGAGTGTCCGGCAGCTGATCCCGTAGAGACTACTCCGATATATTTCTTTTCATTATCATTATCGGCAAATATTTCTGTCAGTTGTTCTGCCAAAAGATGGCTATCAGTAGCGTCAGCTGGCGCTTCGAATATCTCAACCCTATGGTTTATACCATCAATAAAAACTATTACATCTTTTCCCGCTTTTCCCTGGATTTCGATAGCATCAAATCCGGAAAACTTAAGGAACGGTCCAAAAAACCCACCCACATTGCTATCCATAACTGAGTTTGTCTGAGGTGACAAACTTACTACCAGCGATTTACCAGTTCCTGAATACTGAGTTATCCCTCCAATCGGACCGGACGATATAATAATCTCATTTTCAGGATCATCCCATTTTGTTTCAGGTTTCGTAGCATCCCAGAGGAGTCTGAGACCATACCCTTTTCCTCCAATGAATTTTTCTTTCATGACAAGAGGTACATTCTTCTCCTTTATTTCTGTTGTACCCACATTAATGTAAAGTACCTTATCGGTGTAGCCTTTACTCAGTGGGGTCCAGATATAATCCCAGCCTTTTAAAAGTTTATGTTGAGCTTTAATCGACACTATGTCCATAAATAAAAATATTTGAGGCTTGTATATTCGAAAGCAATGAAACAAAATTAAACCAATTCTTTATGATTTAGCATGATATTGATCAGTATGTTATGGGATGCTTATTTGTAAAAACATTAAAAGGTTCTTATCTTTCGGGCAGATTACTGAAATGATTTATAAGATGTACCGTGCAAAAAATAAAATTCTCAAAAGCAAATGAAGATCTTATTAAATAACAGGGAGGAAGAATTCAGTAAGGAGTCAATTACTGTAAATGAAATGCTTAGTTTGAAAAACTTTTCATTTAAGATGAGAATAGTCAAGATCAATGGAGTATTAATATCAAAAGAAAAGTACGATTCCACAATTATACATGAGAGGGACGATGTACACATGCTTTATCTCATGAGCGGCGGTTAAAAAAATAATTGTAGGTTTGTACCATGATTATCAGGTTTAAATTTATAGACAAGATTCCTGCTATTTTCCGGAATAAATACGTCCTGACTATCGTTATTTTTATTGTATGGGTAACTCTCTTAGATTCCAACAACCTGATTGACAGATACAAAGATATGAGAGAATTACATAAGCTTAAGATCGACAGGGAATATTATATTAAACGCATCGGGGATGACAAGCAAAAGCTTCGTGAATTGAAAACAAACAACCATAATCTTGAAAAATTTGCCCGTGAACAGTACCGCATGAAGAAACCTGATGAAGATCTCTATATTATCCTCACGCCTTCTGAAGATCGTAAAATTACAAGGAAGAATAGATAAACTAATACTTTATGATTGTAAATCGCTTTAGTTAGTTCAACTGTTTTTTTCCATCGACCTATAATATAGTAGCAAGTCAAGAGGTTCTTTTAAGTCAAGAGTGATACCTCTGATTTCGAGTAATTCTGAGGCAGAAGAGTCAACCGGCTTCTTTTCGAAAAAGTCAAGATGGACATAGTTAAGATATTTCACAATTCTGAACATATTAAACCATACATAAAAACGCTTTTTAAATGATTCTATCCCCGATGTATTATTCTTTACCTCCATCATTTTATCAATCCACTCTTTTTGATCGAGGAACAGCCTAAGACCCTGAGGGATTAAATTGAAATGCTCGTGTAACTCTTCATTTCTGCATATAAAAAAAACATCAATCAGTTCAAAAAAGGTTCGTAGCTCTCTAAACGCAAGCATATTATAAGTTAAGAGTGTTGAACTGTTATCACTGTTGAGTTTTCCTATTGAAGCGCCTGTTCCGAAAGGGACTCTGGAAGAAGCCCTTGGTGATGGGTAAACAGTAGTTGAATTTAAATTGAAATATCCTCCTGCAGGAACCAGTTTCTGAATAAAATAAAAGTCTTCCCCTGCCTTCTTTCTGTTCATTCCACCGGCTTTTATATATGCCAGCGCTTTAACGGCTATTGCAGATCCCACAGTGTGAAAAACATAAGGAAAACCTGAATAAGCAAGCCCCTGAAAGTAGTAACGAAGATGTAGCTCATACAGAGTAATATATTTAAAGATGGTATCAGGATAATTGTTTCCTGATAGAGGGTGTTCAAAATATATCGAACATGCCGCGAGGTTATCTTTTTTTAATAATTCATTGGATACGGCTAGAAAGTAATTTCTCTCAACGGTACAGTCTGCATCAAGATTAAGGATAATTCCATCAGGTTTGTCAATGCTGTTAAACCGACGTACTGCTTCATCCATTCCCGTCTTTCTCGCAAGGCCTACACCCCATCCACCTATAAAATGGTGCTCCGCTTCAAAAACAAAAAGCCGGAAGAAAATGTTACTGTTTATTTTCTTCCAGTTTTCAGTATCAATTATGCTTTTTTTATTATTCTCTAAATTCTCCCCGGTTGCATCATCAGGAGCATTAATGACAATTATAACTTCAACCTTGCATTCAGGTTCTGTACAATTTGCAAGAGAATCAAGTAACTTAGTGAGTCCTGGTTCATTATACGCAGGCACAACTACAATTATGCCTGTCGTCCGATCAGGCGCCTCATTAATTTGTTGAGGGAACAGAGCCCTTTCGTTAAGATAGGTCGAGGCAAACCCCATTAATTATTATTTTTTCTCTGTCTTATATTTTTTGTTAATGGCATCCAGTACTTTTGGTGTTATATCCATTGAATTATCACTATAGAGAACGACGCTTCCGAAACTTTTTCCGAAAATATACTGATAGTTGTAATCTGCTTTGTTCTGCTCAAGGAATTTCGTAATATATTCGAGTATCTGACGATTCATAACCTGCTCTTCCTCTACAAGGTTAGACTGGAGTTTATCGCGTAAAGATACAAGTTCCTGTTGCTGTTGAACAAGTGATTGCTCTATCTGTGCCGCAGCAGCCCTTGTAATGAGACCCTTATTTACTTTATTCTGATAATCCTTTGCACCTTTTTCATATTGACTCCCTTTTGAATTGAGTTCTGCTTCAGCGCTTTTTTGCTTAGCGATCAAATCGGTTCTTCTATCTAAAAACATATCAAATTTAAAAATAACTGAATCTATATTGATATAAGCAATCCCTTGTGTCGTGGACCCGGCACTATTGCCTGCTGTTGTACTTTTTATTGATTTTTTATTCCCTGAAAAATGTAGAAAATAAAGGCCTGCCACAGCCAAAAACAGGACAACATACAGAATTACAGATAGTTTCTTCATCTCAAATTGAATATTTGTTAAACATTAGTCAGGCGCAAATATAAACAAATTAATAAATGAGACTTACTCGCACTTATATTTTTAAATTTGTTTTACATGATATAAGCCGTTGAGACTCTATTCTGTTAGAATTCGGGACATGGGATTGATCTGATTCGCTTTTTCAGCTGACCTAGCGACAGGTTATTGAATTCATAAACAAGTGAGATTTCATGAGCGCCTCCGGTTGAACCTATCAGGCTTGAAATTGTAAAGTCGTAGCTATACCCGATATGAAGCTGGCTGGTCTTTATTCCAATCAGACCAATTACTGCATCACCAACCTGAGATGTAGCGAAGGGAATCCCCCTGTACCAGATTCCGAAGATAAGAGGGTCTTTATAATAATAAAGGCCAAGATCGGACTGGTAGAATTTACCTTGTTTCTGAAAGTTTATGGCAACAGAAAGAACTTCCTGCATTTTTTGACGTAACCGTGTTTTTTTCAAAATCTGGGCACCACCATAAAAATTATACTTAACAGGAACAGTTGCATCATTACCATAGAAAGATGTTTTTGGTTTAAGCAGATGATCCAGGGTAAATCCGGCCCATGTCCTCTCATTATAAACCAGCGCAGAGGTTGCAAAATCAACATCAGCCACATTATCGAATGGAGGAGGTGTTACTGATGGTGATGTTCCGCTTCCTGTTATCTGGCTATTAAAAATAAGTTTATTAATGTCGAGTCCGAGGTAGTAGAACTTAAAGTTAATTCCGGGTCTGATATGCCACTGCTTATTAATGTTAAAATCATACGAATAGAGAAGTCCGATATTCGTTGTACTCAGATTTCCTGATCCTGCCACATCATAAGTTGCAAGAACTCCAATACCCGAATTGAAGTTAGTCAGGGCCTTATCGAATGAGATGCTATAGGTATGAAACACACCTGGTACTGCGGGCCATTGATTTCTGTAATTTAGTGCAAACCTATATTCAGACGTAGCGCCGGCAAAAGATGGTGATAGATATAAAGCATTGGCATAAAACTGGGAGAATGTAGGATCCTGACCATAACTATCTGAAATAATGATAAATGACATTACCAGGAAATATACAATCCGCTTCACCAAGATAGATCCAGTTAGGTTTATAATGACGAAAATAGCTAAATCAAATTTAAATCTAATATGATTTAACGAATTTTATACCTAAAAGATTCGAATTACGACATATATTTTTAAAAATAGGAAAAATAATTTAACCAGATAAATAGGATTACAGGACTAATTTCGGAATAGGTTTAAAACCAGAGAACACCAATTCTATTTCAGTTTTTAAGCAGAGTCACATCACCCATTTTTATGAATGGTTCACCGTTTCTGTATTTACCTCTGACTTTCCAGATATAAACACCAGGTTCGCATAGTTGTCCTTTATTATAGCCATCCCAACCTAAATTAATGTCGCTGCTTTCAAAAATGGCGATCCCAAGTTTGCTGAATATCTTTAGATGATAATCCGTTACCCCTGAGTACGAAGGATGAAATACCTGTGCTGCTTCGTCACTTTTGAATGAATAATAACCACCCGTTGAACCCTGAGCATCAGGTATAAATGCATTCGGGAAATTGATGAAATACTCTGATCCGGAGAATGCATTTAAAACAACAAGAGAATCAGAACAACCCCAATCTGAATTAACTATAAGCCGAACATCGTAATTACTGAACTTTGTATAAGTATGTCTGGGTTCATAAAAATCTGATGTAATTCCATCTCCGAAATCCCATTTGAACTGAACAGCATTAGTGGAATAATTCAGAAAGTGGATCTCATCATTAGGAATTACAGCCTTTTCCGGAGTAAATTCAAAATGTGCCTGAGGTCTGGGATGAACCGTTACAACAGCTGAAGATGATAAACTTTCCCCATCACGGTTAAAGACCTGTAGTACAACCTTATAATCACCCTCAATATCAAATATCCATTCCGGATCCTTTTCATTGGAATAACCGCCGTCACCAAAGGTCCATCTACACGAAACATAAGAAGTTGATTTATTATGAAACCGCAATTTAAGAGGAGCACAACCAACTGAAACAAGGGGATCAATTAAAAATGCATCGGATTTAAATCCACTCTGAAGTTTTTTCTTGTCAGCAATGGATTCAACAAATAAGCCATTTTTAGATAGTGGATTATTGATACCGGGAGGAAAAGAGATACTGCTTTTATGTGAAACTCTTTCTATTGACGCCTCAGGATTAACCTTGGCAGGAGGTACGAAAACAGAAATATTCCTCATTGATTCATTGCGAATCGGTTTAGATTTTCCCGGTTCTTTTCTTACAGGTTGTTTTACCTGAATTTCTATATAGCTGCTTGTATCAGTTTTGAATAAGTTATCATTTGGACCTGAAGGATTTAATCTTTCGGTGGCTTTTGAGGTGGAAAAAAGAAGTACCGCAGTAGTAATACCTGCTATCAGAATTCCTCCAATGTAATATATATTTAACCTGGCTGGATTGAAGCGCATGAATTCTTTTCTGGCAACCCGTCGCATCAGGTTTGATTTGATTGATGCATCAGGCATAACCTCGGCGTATTCCAATTTCTGACTGAATAACTCCCTTAAATTAATATTTTGCTTTTTCGACTTCACTTCTGTTTTTATCTGCTATCCCGTTTTTTCAAATAAGATCCGAATAACTACTTTTCAATTTTCCAAGTTTTTCAAGTTTGTCTCTTATTACAGCTTTTGCCCTGCTATATTGTGACTTGGATGTATTTGTATCTATGCCCAGCATCTCAGCGATTTCTTTATGCTTATACCCTTCTACAGCATAAAGGTTGAATACCATTCTATAACCGGTAGGCAATTCATTCAACACCTTATATAACTCATCCGATGTATAAAAATCTTCCTCAAAACTTGTTACCCCTGTTTCAACCGATTCATACTCCTCAATTTCAACATGATATCTGTATTTGAGGTTCTTATGGTAATGAGTTATTGCAGTGTTTACCGTAACTTTCCTTATCCAACCTATAAAAGAACCTGATCCCTTAAAATCCTTTATACTAAAAAATATCTTTAAAAAACTATCCTGCAAAATATCTTCAGCCTCCGCTTTATCAGTTGCATACCTGAGACACACCCCCAGCAGTAGACGCGAATACTTATCATAGAGTACCTGTTGCGCTTTTCTGTCATGCCTGGAACACAACTCTATTATTTGCTGCTCGCTCATCATAAACTGAGGACATTTCTAAGACATGTTAATAAAATAAAAGGTTGCATAATAGGAATAAGTTTCTTCAAATTAAATGAATTAATGCTTTTTTCATGTTTTCCTAATGACAAAGGTCATTAAAAAATCAGATCAGATCAGTTTTCTTAGCGTTTTATTACAGATAAAAAGAAAGTTAATTTTTTTAAGATATAAATTCAAATTATGTTCAACAAATTTATTGCGGCAATATTGCCTTATTTCCCGAAGAAATTTATTTGGATATTCTCAAGATCTTATATAGCCGGGGAAACTATAGATGATGCTATGCGTGTATCTAAAGATTTGAATAACAAAAACATAAAAGTTACATTAGACATTCTTGGAGAATTTATAAATACTCTTGATGAAGCAGAATCAAATAAGAATGAGTATCTTAATCTTATAGATGTTTCTTACAAAAATCATATAAACGGGAATTTTTCGCTTAAACCTACCAGTTTCGGTTTACTAATCGACAAGGAGATATGCTATAATCACATCCGCGAGATAGTTGCAAAGGCTGCTAAGTTTAATGGGTTCATCAGAATTGATATGGAGGATTCTCCCTGTACCGACGATGAGATCATTTTATTCCGTAGATTAAAGGCTGAATTTCCTGCAAATGTGGGACTTGTAGTACAGGCATACCTGAAAAGAACGTTGAAAGACCTTGAACAAATGACAGATCTTAACAGTACTGAGATTCCAGTAAGTTACAGGCTCTGCAAAGGAATTTATATTGAACCTGAATCAATAGTTTTTAAAAAATATGAGGAGATCAATCGTCATTACCTTGAAGACCTGGAATTTATATTCAGGAATAAAATATATGTGGGTATTGCTACACACGATAAACCTCTGATAGAAGGTGCATACAGTCTCATCAAAAAATATAATGTGCCAAAAGACATGTATGAATTCCAGATGCTTTATGGAGTAACACCAAACCTGCGTGAAAGAATTGTAAATGAAGGACATAACATGAGAGTCTACGTGCCTTTCGGTAAACAATGGTTTGGCTATTCAACTCGTCGGCTGAAAGAAAATCCAAAGATGGCGAGTCACATAATCAAAGCGGTATTTTATAAAGGATAAGATAAAATAAAATAAGACAAAAGATAAAAGTAAAATCAATCGGGGTTTGTGACTCGCGGCAGGGAGTCCTCATACCTCACACCTCACGCCTCATACCTTACTTCCTACTTCTCCTTATTGTGGATTTCCAGATACTTCTTCTGAATCTGATCAAGCTCCTGATCGGTGAGGTTATGTTCAAAGGGAGCAGGCTTTTCGGGTACACCATGAATCAGAAGATATGCGGCAGGGAGCAATAATAATGGACTTAAACCTACTATTTTGTCAGAGGGAATGCCACCTTTTTCGTAGGCATTAATCTTCTGTCTCTGGCGTAATAATCCATAATTCGTGGCCGGATCACCTAGTTTTCCCTGAGTGGTTCGTCCCTGGTAACCTGATAATGCAACGTTATACCTGGCATTATTCATAGTAGAGGAAACCCGGCTGGGTGCATTCATTATTTCAGATTTCAGGTTGGTGAATCTTGGAACGATAACAACCTCTCCTATTGATAATGTATCGCTTTTCATATATATTCCTGCCACAAACTCCTTTCCGACAAGGGTATCACTAACGAAAAACATTGTATTCTTAAAGGCAAGATGTTTGAAAAGGACGGTATCATTTCTGTTTACAAAAAAAGCGAAGGTTCCGTCGGGATTGCTGACGGAAGTGAATTGATGGTTTATAAGAATCTGAGAATTTGAAATCGGAGAAAGAGTATTAGCATCTATTACGATTCCATGAAAAAGGATCCTGACTCCTGCATTGTCCATTTCCTGGCAAAAACATGACTGACTTATGAAAAGAGATATAATAATAATAAAGTGAAAACGGTATTTCATCTTCAGTATTAAGGTTATAGCTTAAGAATCAGCTCATTTAAGCTTCTTTTTGGTACATGATGGTTTTTGTTCTTATCTCTCCAATATTTCACATCATCCTTTTTGATATCTTCAATAATTACATTTTCAACTGGTTTCCCAAGTGCAAGAATTAAAAGTATATCAAAATTATCCGGGATTGAAAATTCGTTGATTAGTTCATCACGTTTTATTGATCCGATAATACACCCGCCAAGGCCGGCGTCTGTGGCACCCAGCATAATACTATGTGCAGCAATTCCATGATCAACACCAAATAATTCTGATATTGATTTATCGCCCAGTATAATGATATATCCTGTCGGTCTTTCTCCTTTGTCCGGTCCTGACCAATCAGTTAAGTATCCGGCCCAGGCTAAGTATGGGAATATCTTTTCACAATCGTTTGTAGTATTGAAATAAAGATATTTCAGTGGTTGTTTGTTTGCCCCGGATGCAGACAACCGGGCAAGGTCTATTAGCGATTCTATCGTTTGGGCATCAATTTTGTGTGATTCATCGAAACGGCGATATGACCGGGTTTTAAATATCAGTTCCTTCAGGTTCATCTTAATCTTTGTTAGTCTCAGGGTATATTTACAGGGGAAATTATCTTAAGGATTTTCTACAATCAGAACCGTTTTGAAACAATGTCCCAATCAAGAATTTCCCAGAAGGATTTTACATAATCCGGACGTTTATTTCTGTAATCAATATAATAGGCATGTTCCCATACATCGCAGGTTATAAGAGGTTTAAGACCTTTGCGCAACGGGTTGCCCGCGTTCGATTCCTGTAAGATCTGCAGACTGCCGTCCTCTTTTTTTGCCAGCCATGCCCATCCGGCTCCAAATAGCGTAGCTGCTGCTTTATTAAATTGCTCTTTAAATGAATCGAACGATCCAAATGAAGCATTTATAGCATCAGCGAGGTCACCTTTTGGTACCTTTCTGCCAGCATGAGCAAAAGATTCAAAGTAGAATGTATGATTCCATACCTGTGCGGCATTATTAAAGATGCCACCTTCAGCTTTCTTAATAATTGTTTCCAGATCAGATTTTTCAAATTCAGTTCCGGGAACTAATCCATTAAGATTATTGACATAAGTCTGATGATGCTTACCATAGTGATACTCAAGGGTCTCTTCACTAATGTATGGAACAAGCGCATCCAGCTTGTACGGAAGTTTTGGTAATTCAAATGCCATGATTTAATTATTTTGATTAATACTCTCAAAACTTAAACAATGAACAATAAGCTATGTTCAAATTTAGCATTTTTAATCCAGAGTATCCTCAAAGTGAGGTAAGAAAAATCCTGTCTGGTAAGGAAGGTATAACTCCTTTTTCAAGGGCAATCCTGAAGAGTTCAATAACTGCCTCTCTTCCCCGGCTACCCAGGTTAAGGGTATATTCATTCACGAACAACTTTATATGATTATTCATAACAGTACTGTCCATCTCTTTAGCATTACCAGACACAAAATCGTAAGAGGCAAATGAATCTTTGTAAGCATATTCAAGACTCCTTCGTATTACGCGATTAACTTTCAATGCAATATCATCAGAAATATTCCTCTTTATTACGATTGCACCAAGAGGTATTGGCAAGCCGGTAAGTGTCTCCCAGTATTCCCCCATATCTGCTAATTTATGAAGCCCTCTTTTATAATATGTAAATCTTGTTTCATGGATTATAAGCCCGGCATCAACCTCATCTTTTAAAAGTGCATCTTCAATATTTGAAAAGAGATATTCGGTCTTATTAACAACATCGGGCCAGGCAATACTGAAAAGAAGGTTTGCCGTAGTATACTTGCCGGGAATGGCAATCTTTAATTTCGAAAGTTCAGCGATTCCAATCCGGCGTTTGCTTATCAGTAATGGCCCGTTTCTGTGACCAAGGGCACTGCCCGAATCAAGAATCAGATAGTTCTGTGCAACATGCGCATAAGCATGGTAGCTAATCTTTGTAATATCAATATCAGAAGTAAAAGCTTTTCTGTTCAGCTCTTCAACATCAGTCAGAAAATAATCAAACTCCAACCCTTCAGTATCAATTCTGCCATGCACCATTGCATCAAAAATGAATGTATCGTTAGGACATGGTGAAAAACCCAAACTTAATTTCATATTCTCACTCCAGTGTTAAAAGTACTTCATTAAGCTTTGCTGACAGATTATTAAGTGCAAGAGCAATGTTCCAATTGTTTTTATTGCGTCGTTCAACTTTGTTTGAGATTGCCCTCAGAGCTATAAAAGGAATATTTTCCAGGGAGCAAATATAGAAAAAAGTTGCACCTTCCATTGTCTCAATATCAGGATTAAATTTTTCCAACAGCTTTCTTCTGGAAGCATCAGAGCCAGTAGCTGTGTTGACAGTTATTGCTCTGACTGGTTTTAATATGCTCTTTATCTTATCAATATACCTGGTATCAGTAAATATATGGCCATCTATGTAAGGAAACTCATCTGCACTTACCAATCCGGCTTCGGTGAGGGTAAAAAAATTATCACCATCTTCGATTCCGGCATCTGCAAAACAGTCTGAGAAAGGCATTACCACATCTCCCGGAATAAACTCATCTTTATAACTTCCTGCAATCCCACAATTAATAGCAAGTTGCGGTTTCCCGTTCAATGTAATCCATTGTTTCAATGCCCATGCTGTTGAAATTGATCCCACTCCGGTGACCAGGAGGAATATTTCAAACTTACCAAAACGGAAACCTTCCGGAACAGTCACCATCCCACTGATTTTTTTCAGGACATCTGCTTCAGAAATGGTAGCAGTAACAAATAATATTCTAAATGACATGGTTGGAGCTGTGACCATTTAAATTGAAAGAACAGTAAATATATCGCTTTTATGAATTATAAAGATCAATTTTATTGGTTAATATTGTATCATTAATATACGAAATCATGATATACCTGACACGTCGGGAGAGATTCAGTGCAGCACACAGGATGTTCAGGAAGGAGTGGTCCGATGAAATTAACCTGAGAGTATTCGGTAAATGCTCTAATCCAAACTGGCACGGACATAACTATATCTTATGGGTAACCGTCAAGGGGGAACCGTCAGAGGAAAATGGTTTCATAATGAATAGCAACATCCTGAAACAGATAATAATTGAAAATATAATTGATAAAATTGATCATAAGAACATTAATCTTGAGGTTGAATTTATGAAAGAGAAAATAGCAACAACTGAAAACCTTACTATTGCTATCTGGGATGAACTGAACCCTTTTATTGAGAAGGCCGGGGCTAGCCTTCACTGTGTTAAAATTGACGAAACAGAAAATAATTCAATAGAATATTATGGCTAAAAAGATAGAATCAATCAACAATGGTAGTGGTATTTTAGTGGATGGATACAATAAGATAGAAACCTGGGACGGGGAAAACCTTGATGAATTGTCATCGGTTTACTATAAGGTTTTAAAACTCATCGGTGAAGATCCTGACCGGGAAGGACTTAAAGGAACTCCTGTAAGAGTTGCCAAAGCTCTTTATTTTCTGACAAACGGGTATCAGCAAAACCCTTGTAATATTATAAACTCTGCAAAATTTAAAGAGGACTACAAACAGATGGTTCTGGTAAAAGATATTGATCTCTACTCTATGTGTGAACATCACATGCTTCCATTTTTCGGAAAAGCACATGTTGCATATATTCCAGATGGTTATATTACCGGTCTTAGCAAGATAGCCCGCGTTGTTGAAGCTTTCAGCAGAAGGCTTCAGGTTCAGGAAAGACTTACAACACAAATAAGGAATTGTGTACAGGACTGTCTGAATCCTTCAGGCGTAGCTGTTGTAATTGAGGCACAACATCTGTGCATGCAGATCAGAGGGGTACAAAAACAAAACTCTGTGACAACAACTTCTGCATTTACAGGGATTTTCCTGGATAATCATGAGACCCGTGAGGAATTCATGCACCTTATCGGAACAAAACTTCATTAAACAACTTATTATGAAAGCATACGTTTTTCCCGGACAGGGAGCTCAGTTTATCGGAATGGGTAAGGATCTTTATGACAAATCAAGCCTGGCAAAAGATATGTTCGAAAAGGCCAATTCAATACTTGGATTCCGGATTACTGATCTTATGTTTACCGGTACCGATGAAGATCTGAAACAGACAAAGGTTACCCAACCGGCAATATTTCTCCATTCTACAATTCTAGCTGCCTTACTTGGCGATTCATTCAAACCCGATATGGTTGCAGGCCATTCACTTGGTGAGTTCTCAGCACTGGTTGCAAATAAAACACTCACTTTCAGCGATGGACTTATTCTGGTATCAAAAAGGGCAAGAGCTATGCAGAAAGCATGTGAAAAGACACCTTCAACCATGGCTGCAATTCTTGGGCTGGATGATAAGATCGTTGAGGAGGTTTGTGCTTCTGTAAAGGAGGTTGTTGTTCCTGCAAATTACAACAGTCCCGGACAGATTGTAATATCCGGTTCATTTGACGGTATTGATAAGGCAATAGAAATACTCAAAGAAAAAGGTGCAAAAAGAGCAATTAAACTCTCCGTTGGTGGGGCTTTCCATTCACCTCTCATGGAACCTGCACGCATGGAACTTGAAGAAGCAATCAGAAATACCATCTTCCACAAACCGATATGTCCTGTTTATCAGAATGTTAATGCAAATCCATGTATCGATCCTGAAATTATAAAATTAAACCTTGTTTCACAACTCACTTCACCTGTACGATGGACACAAAGCGTAATCAATATGATATCCGGTGGTGCAACATCATTTGTTGAAGTGGGTCCGGGATGTGTATTATCAGCACTGATTAAAAAAGTAAACAGAGATGTTGTCACAGAGAGCGCATCGTTCTGAAAGATAACATTATGATGTTATACTGCTATGGTCTTATTTGAATAACAACGTTACATTCTGAAATACAGATTCATTAAGAGACAATGCAACCGGGCACGTTTTTACGCAATAATCCAGGATTTTTTTCTGTTTATCAGAATATACATTCCCGGTAAAGTCGAATTCAATTCTGATCTCCCCGATCTTTCGCGGGTTTTCATTCATGATTTTTGTTATCCTGCATTTACTGCCATCAATTGAGAATGAATGTTCTCTGGCTGCAATACCCATTATGGTAAAGATACAGCTCCCGAGTGCAGAAGCAACCATATCTGTCGGGGAAAAGTTCTCACCTTTTCCCTTATTATCGGCAGGTGCATCGGTTGTAATGACACTTCCGGATTTTGTATGTACTATTTCAGTTCTCAGATCTCCAATGTATTTTGTTTTTGCTGTTTCCATAATAGTTTATTTTTTCATAAATTTTAACTCCAAACTATAAGTTCCTCAGGTACTCCAGATACTTTTAAGGTTTCAAAATTACTCCTCTGTGTTTCTTACCATCAATCATTATTTCAAGTGGATTATCAAACCTGACATGCCTGATGAAGCTATCTTCATAAACAACATTTTGTTTATTCAGAAAATCAACATCATAATAACCTTCGTTGATATAGGGATTAATGGTAAAATATCCAACTCTGAATGAAGTGAGGTTTTGAAAGAAATGTGTTCCCTGACTCGGATCTATCCTGTAATTCTTTAAACCCGATTCAATAATGATTCTGGCTGCCGAAATTTGCGGCCACTTAACCGGGATTCCAAGCCAGGGATCAACTGAGCCCCATCTGCCCGGACCAATAAGTATATATCCCTTCCCCTGTTTTACAAATAAAGTATTTATCTTTTCAATTTCAATTGCAATATTTTTATTATTGGCTGGATTAAAAGATTCGGGTCTGACATAAACAAGGTCATTGATACCCCTAAAAAGGCCATTCCCGAGTGCTGATTCAGAATAAATTATGGTTTCTTCTTGTTTTATATGATCGAGATTAATGCTATGTGCCTCTTCAGTTTGAACTATCGGTCTTATCTGTAGAAAGTTGAATATTTTCGGAGTACCCGCCGGTGTTTCCAGATTGGCAGCAAATTCAATTTCAATAGGGTTATTCATCTCCTGTTGTCCAATCTCAAGGAGGGTACTTAAAATTTCCGCGAGAGGGAATGTCTTATGCTGAAGTATATTTGAAAAAGTTATTACCCGTTTCCCCTTTTGACTGATTCCATCCCGAAGAACATTATTGTTCCTGTCATAAGTTGAAGCAATATATCTTAGGGCTGTATCATTGTCAAGATCCTTAATATCAATCTTAAGTATATTAACTCCGTCATCCGTTGACGGGACAAAGCTATTGATATTCAGATCCAGAGCACAAAACTCTTTCTGGGAATCCTGTAATGCTGCTTTAGGAGATGAGAGCTGAAGTATTTTTTTAGGGTATTTTGGAGAAAACCTGAGAGATAATCCACCCTCAACAATCAGTTTCCCGAGGCCAAATGCAATGTTCACAATGCCATCTTCAGCTTTTTCAGAACCTATGGGATAATAATTTATTGATCTTGCAACTCCTGAAAGTGTAGGGTAAAATATTTCCCCATGCCTGTTGCCACAAACCTCCTGCAGGATGATTCCCATCTTCTCTTCATCAATTACATTCGCAGTAGCAGTCATATAGGCTTTGCTGGCCTTATAATATACCGAAGCATAAACCTCTTTGATGGCATCGGACAGCATCTTAACCATCTGTTTATTATCAGCACACCGTGGAATCATATAAGTCGAATAGATTCCGGCAAACGGCTGATAGTGTGAATCTTCCAGTTTACTCGAAGAGCGGACCGCGATTGGATAATTTTTTGAAACTGCAAGGAATGCATAAAAATCCTGGTACACATGTCCTGGCAGTTCAGCATTAATGAATCTGTTAAGGATCTCATCATCAGTAAGGTCAGATAATGCTATCGAATAGAGATTATTCTGATCCATAAACTCATCGAAGATATCCGTGCTTAAAACGACTGTACGTGGAATAGAAATAAGCACGTCTGGAAATTTATTAAACAGCTTACTGTTTTTGATTATACTATTAATAAACGCCAGCCCTCTTGCTTTGCCTCCGATTGATCCTTCACCGATACGTGAAAAGACCTGGTACTCATCAAAGCTTGTCTTATCAAATTTCGCAATTACTCCTCTGCCTTTCCCCAGTCTGAAGCTTGAAATTGCGATATAAAGGAAGCGTCGCATCTCATCCATTGTTTGAAAATCCTCCTGCCGGATGTATTTGAACATCTGGGCAACGGGGAAGAGCGCTCTGGCATTCAGCCATTTGGAAAAATGATTTCGTGTGGCATGGTACTCAAGCGTATTGTCGGGGATTGTCAGTAATTTCTGTTGAAGGCTCTGTAGGTCAGTGGCAATGGCTATTGGTTCGAGTGTGACAGGATTCCTGAATACAAAGGGACCGAAAGCGAGATTCTGTATAATGAAGTTCCTTAATTCCAGAGACAATGATTTGGAATACTTATTAATAAATCCTGCTCCAAGATCTTCTGCTATCTTCTTATGTGTAGTACTTGATGATTGAATCAGAAAGGGTACTTTGTCATCGTCCGCCATAACAACCTTACATAATTCGATGCCGGCGTTTTCATCTGTTATATTATCTCTCTTATAACTTATATCTGAAATAACACCCAGGACATTATATTTATACTTTTTGTAAAGATCACGGGCATCATTGAAATTGTTTGCAAGCAGAATCTTAGGCCGGCCTCTCATTTTAAGCATTCTTTGATGCTCGTTCAATGCTTCACGCTGAAAATCAAGCGATTGCAGAAGTACAATCCGATAAATATTCGGAAGGTAAGATGAAATATACCTGATTGAGTTTTCGACCAGTATTATAGCCTGAACACCGATATGCTCTATATCATAATCAGCATTCATTTTATCCTCTATCAATTTGATAATGGCCAAGATGAGAGATGCATCTCCCAGCCAGCAAAAAACATAATCAATTGCACTAAGGTCCTCCCCTTCAAGTCGCAGAGATACCTCTCTCGAAAAGTAGGTGAGCACTACAATTGGAATGTTTTCATATTTTGTTTTGATTCTCTTTGCCAGGGCGAAGACATCGGTACCTTTGAGGCTTAGCATTGATATTACCAGATCAATATTACCATCCTGAAGTATTCTGAATGCATCTTCTGCATTATCAGTCTGAACAAATGTCGGAGGATACCGTAAATTAAGCGATGCATACTCATTAAAAATCTGTTCATCAATTCTCCCGTCTTCCTCCAGCATGTAGTTATCATAGTTACTGCAAATAACAAGTACGCGATGTATTCTCTTCTGCATCAGAAGGTCGAAAGATGTATCGGTAAAATCATATTGCTGAAGATCCAGTATTCCCTCAATAATGGTCATAGGTTTTTTATTAATTATTCATAGAGATTACAGCCATACCTTTTTTCCCATCCATGCGTATTAAAAGAGGTTTCTCAAAGCGGATATGACGGAAGAATTTCCCATTTTCAATTACTTTTTGTTTCTTTAGTTTATCCCATATAATTGTTCCATCGTTTGACCCATGGTTAATCGAAAAATATCCAACATTCATAGATGTGACATTATGGAAAAAGTGAGATCCCAGCGATGCATCTACATGGAATTCAGGCAATCCGACTTCAACAATGATTTTAGCATTTGAAATCTGGGGCCAAACGACCGGAATTCCCAGAAATTTGTCTCTTGTCCCCCATCTACCTGGTCCCAGAAGGACATATCTGCGGTTTTCCAAAAGCATCTTTTCGTTCATCAAATCAATTTCTTCGGCCATCTCGTTAGTAAATGAGCTATTGAACTTATCAGGTTCCACATATATGAAATCTGTGATATCGTTAATTACTCCGTTACCCATACTTTTCCTTGTAATAAGCACAGTATCTTCATTTATAATACTTTCGGGGTCAATTGAATAGCCAGCGCCAGCACCAACGAGTGGTTTTATCTGTAACAGATAAAATGAAGCTTTTCCATCCTTGTCTTTTGTAAGGTCAACCGCGAACTCAATCTCGACCGGGGTGCCAAATGCTTCTGTAACAACGTCCAGCACAACCTTAAGAGTAGATGCGAGAGGGATATAGTCATATTTTAAAATGTCTGCAAAATTTATTACTCTTGGACCGAAGGCGTCCAGCCCGGGAACTATAGTATCATTATCTACGCTCAATACTGAAGCAGAGTGCCCGAGTGTTCCATGCTTTTCAGCCTGACTGATATCGAGTCTCACAAGTCCGGCATTTTCCCCTTCGAGCAGATTAAGTTCTTTTTTTGCCATATCAACAGCATAGAAAATGACCTGTGAGTTTTTATAAAGGTCTTTTTGCGAGATGATATCGAGTGAGGGATATGCCGGTGAAAATCTGAATGCTCTCTCGCCCTCAACAACATAATGTCCGAGTCCGACGGCCAAAACAGCAAACCCGTCCGGGGGGGTCATGTGAGCCACCGGGTAAAAATTGAATGACTGTGCAGTTCCGCTTATATGTGGATAAAATGCATCTTCAAACCTGTTCCCCACAACTTCCTGTATCGCCACAGCCATCTTCTCCTGTTCAACTTTATAATTAATAGCTTCGAAATAAGTACGTGCATTTCTTGAATATATAGAAGAAAACACCAGTTTGATAGCTTCTGATAACTGCTTCAGCCTTATATCCGGATCAGAATGATTATTCGGAAGGAGATAGGTTCTGAATATACCTGAGAATGGCTGGCTCATCGAATCTTCGAAAAGGCTGGAAGATCTTACTGCCAGAGGTTTATTTATAAGTCTGATAAAAATCCTTAGCTCCTTTTCGAGAGTATAACTCAGGTTTCCCTCAAGGAATAATTTTTGAAGTATATTGAAGTCTTTCTCATTTTTTACCTTGTCCCACAAATGATTTCGTTCCATGAACATATCAAACTCATCTGTTCCTATTATTGCGGTCACAGGTGTTTTGATATTAATCCCCGGTAAAAGTCGACCAAGCTCAAAACTATATATAAGGGTATTAACGAATGCCAGACCACGGCCTTTCCCCCCAAGTGATCCTCCTGAAAGACTTACTACATTTGTCTCATCAATTACCAGGGATTCGTCAAAATTAACAACCTTTCCCTTGTTCATTTCTCTTCGCCGCTTACGGATAATATCGATGAGGAATTCACGGAGTTCTTTAAGACTGTTGAAATCGGATACTACTATCGGATTTATCATTTTGGCAATTTTCACCTCTCCTCTTGCCATCAGCCAGAGCGAGAAATGATTTTTCATGGAATGATAAACGAGTGAGTCTTCAGGGACAGTCTCAAGGTAGGCTTCAAACTCTTTCATCGATTTAGCCACCGCGATCTGACGTCCTTTCGTGTCTCTGTAAACAAAGTGGCCAAATCCAAGATAATAATTAATGAATGACTTAAGATCCTGTAGCAGGCTTTCCGAGTTTTTATTTATAAAATTCGATTTCAGCGAATGGGCATACCTTGCATTTCCCGGATCTGACGACTGAAGTACGGAAGGAAGATTAGGCAGGTCTTTTTTAATATGCTTAATAAGGTCAAATCCTGCTGTATCATTCAGTATGCCGTTTTTTGGAAACCGCATATCAGAAATGACACATAACAGACTATCCTTATACTTATTATAAATTGTGATTGAATCCTCATAATCAGACGCGAGGAGTATTTTAGGTCGTGCCCTGAGTTTCAATACCTTATACAATTCATCAGTTGATACATCCTCGATAAGGTTTTTTGTCTGTTCCATTACGAGAGTATAGAGCATAGGCAGATAGCTTGAATAATACTCTGCAGAATCTTCAACTATCAGGATTACCCTGGTCAGTCCTTTTTTTGTATCGTTATCCACATTTACCTTGTCTTCAAGTAGTTTTACCATTGCAAAGAAAACCTTTGATTCGCCAGTCCATACAAAGTAATTATCAAAAGGAATACCCAGTGTTTTTTGCCTTTTTACGAAAATTACATCACCCGGGTTGTTAAGCAGAAGAAACGTTGGGATATAGGGATATTTCTCCTTGATTTTTTTACAGAGAATCATCGGGCTTTCTTTATCAACACCGATCATTATGATGATCAGATCGTAGTGCCTGGCTTTTAATCTTGCAAATGCTTCATCTTCCCCCGAAACTCCAGTAACCCTTGGGATTGATGTAAGACTCATCTGATAATATTCCCCAAGCATGTGGTCGGAAAACCGTCCCTCTCCCTCAATAGAGTATGCATCATATAAATTTGCAACAAGGAGGATCTCCTTTACTTTAAAGGGCATAAGATCGTGAAAGACATCTCTTTCAGCATTATGCCTGTCGAGAAACTTCTGGAGAAGCTGCCTGCTGGAAAGTTCATTAATCTCTTCATCATCCTTTTGCGTGGCCTGCGATAACCTGATGATATCCCTCGCTTTATAGCTGTTTATATAGCCGGTCAGTAGACTTCCGATATTCAGGATCAGATCTCTCTCCTCCTTAAGAAAAGGGCCCTCAGTTTCAGCATTGAATTCAGTTGTGTAATAGATTTCTATTGATCCTTTTTCATTGTCTATAGTGGAAAACTCCTGAACCATCCTCCAGTTTGTTTCGAGGAAATCAACAGTTTCAAAATCCTTTCCCATGAATCTGATTCGCGCCACTGTATATTCAGGGTATTGCCAGGCTGCCGGTAAAAGAAGTACTATTTGCTGAAGTGATTCTTCTATTGGCTTAAACTCTTTCAGAATTGATGTTGTCCGGTTTATACAAGCCAACTCCTTTAAACGCTCACCTTGATCATGCAGTAAGCGGTTATATTCAGGAGTATTTTGTATCGATTCATCCATTGGCAGAATCTCTATAGGATCAGATTAGTCTACCCTACGCTCCAGGTTGATCCACTCTTAAGCAGGTCATCCATACATTTTATTTTTGCAGTCTTTTTTATTCCCTCAATCTGTTCCTGCACAGATATGTCATAAGTAGGCCCATCAACAGATCTTATAACTCCCAGAGCTACAGGATATTCAGGGTATTTCATATTAGCCAGCATATACTGGATTCCAGGGTTAGGTTCAAAAGCGTCATGAACAAGAATATTCTTTTCAGTTATTCCATCTTCTCCGAGATTAACAGCCTTCAATCTCCTGCAACCCTCAAGTATCAGACCCTTTTCATTATTCTTTCCGAAGGTCATCGGCTGACCATGTTTGAGGATCAGAGTTCTGTCGTCTCTTACCTCTTTTTCAGCTATAGTGTCGTGGATTCCATCATTAAAGATAACGCAGTTCTGAAGCACTTCAATAACTGAAGTTCCTTTATGTTTTGCAGCCTCGATATAAATCTGAGTCGATAATGCAATATTAGTGTCGATTGTGCGGGCAAAGAATTTACCTTTTGCACCGATTACAAGCTCCCCTACAGAAAAGGGTTCTTCAACTGTTCCAAAAGGAGAAGTTTTTGTTACCAGTCCTTTTGTGGATGTGGGCGAATACTGGCCTTTGGTGAGACCATATATCTCATTATTAAACAATATGATATTAATATCGATATTGCGTCGGATAGCATGAATAAAGTGATTACCTCCGATCGCGAGTGCATCGCCATCGCCGGTAATCTGCCACACAGACAATTCCGGATTGGCAGTTTTAACACCTGAAGCTATTGCAGCTGCACGTCCGTGGATACTATGAAATCCATAAGTATTCATGTAATATGGAAACCTTGATGAACAACCTATTCCAGAAATAAATGCAAACCTCTCTTTGGGTATCCCCAGTTCAACCAGAGCTTTTTGAACTGAACTCAGAACTGCGTGGTCACCGCAACCCGGACACCATCTTACTTCCTGATCGCTCTTAAAATCTTTCGGAGTATACTTATATACCTGTGTTTCAGCCATTTTGATTATCCTCCAGTATTTTTATACATTTTTCTTTAATATCATTTATCGTAAACGGGAGACCCTGAATTTTATTAAGTTGTTCATAGGAGAATTCCTGATGTTTAATACGCAGATAGTCAGCAAATTGACCCATGTTTAATTCGCAAACCACAATCTTTTTGAATTGACTGAATACATTTTTTACGTTTTTTGGCAAAGGATTGATGAAATTGAAATTAGCCAGACTCACTTTATGACCTTCATCCTGTAATTCCCGGACAGCAGTTAACAGGTATCCATAAGATCCGCCCCAGCCAACCACCAGAATATCACCTGATTTCGCACCATAAACTTCGAGTCCGGGAATTTCATTGGCAACTCTCTCAACTTTCTCTGCTCTGAGCCTAACCATATATTCGTGATTTTCAGGAACATACGATACCGTTCCTTTGTCTGTTTTCTCCAGTCCCCCTATCCTGTGTTCCAGACCAGGAATGCCCGGTACTGCCCATGACCTTGCAAGTTTGTCATTATCACGTTTATAAGGTAAAAACGGGATTTCAGTTCTGTCAGCAAACGGAGGATTGATTTTTGGAAGATCTTTCATTTCCGGAATTCTCCATGGTTCTGTACCATTTGCCAGATAACTGTCGGAGAGAAGTAATACCGGTGTCATGTGTTCCAGGGCAATTCTTGCTGCTTCAAAGGCAAAATGGAAACAGTCAGAAGGTGTACTTGAAGCGATTACTACAACAGGACATTCTCCATTACGGCCGTAAAGAGCCTGCATCAGATCAGCCTGCTCAGTCTTTGTAGGAAGTCCTGTTGAAGGACCTGCTCTCTGAACATTCACAATTACAATCGGAAGTTCAGCCATCACAGCCAGTCCGATTGCCTCGGATTTAAGCGAAAGTCCCGGGCCGGAAGTTGAGGTAACAGCCAGGTTGCCTGCAAAACTTGCTCCGAGTGAAGTACAGATTCCGGCTATCTCATCCTCAGCCTGGAAGCTTTTAACACCCAGATCTTTACGGGCAGCCAGCTCTTCAAGGATTCCAGTTGCCGGGGTGATAGGATATGAACCAATAAACAGTTCCAATCCTGCTTTTTCGGCTGCAGCCATGAAACCCCAGGCAGTTGCCGTATTTCCATTAATATTCCGGTATGTACCTTTCGCAATCTCGGCAGGAAGAATTTTATATGTAGGAGTTAAAGCCTCGATAGTTTCAGCATAGTAATACCCCGCTCGTAAAGCAACTTTATTTGCTTCAGCCATGCCCGGTTTATTTCTGAACTTCTTCTCAAAGTAATCTTCTGTATACTTGAGCTTACGGTCGAACAGCCAATAAACCATTCCCAATGCAAACATATTTTTTGTCCTCAGAACAGATTTTGGATCAAGACCATAGTCTTTAAGGGCTTCTTTCACCATTGAAGAAATAGGTGCTGCGATAACATTATGATTTTCAAGATTTTCCTCTGATATCGGATTTTTTTTATAACCGGCTTTCTCAATGTTTTTCTCAGTAAAGTTGCCTTCATCATATATAATGGTTCCACCTGGTTTGATCCATTTAGCATTTGCTTTGAGGGCAGCCGGATTCATTGCTACCAGAACATCAGAAAAATCTCCGGGTGTGTTTATTTCCGAATGGCCCAGATGAACCTGAAAGCCCGAAACGCCTCCAACAGTTCCCTGTGGGGCGCGTATCTCAGCAGGATAGTCAGGAAAAGTCGATAAATCGTTACCGAATAAGGCAGCTGTGTCAGAGAATAGAGTACCAGTCAACTGCATACCATCACCTGAATCGCCCGAGAAACGAATAACTACTTCTTCTCTTTCGATAGCTTCTGATTTTTTACCCATAATGCCTTTTATTTTATTTCAGTATAGTATGAAAAAAATAGGATAACTAACTGCTTCTATGCACAAAATTAACCAATAAACATTGAAAATCGTACAATATTAGATTTTTGAATATGATATTGATCATGTTTCTAACACTTGGTAATCTCAGCTCCAGATATCTGCCTTTTTCAGGTTTATTTCTCCTTCAAAGAACATTCTCGCTATCTTTTCGAAGTATGTTGTGTAGTCTGAAATAAAAAACTGGTCTTTCACATTTCCGGTATCGTTTAAAAGGTTGTTTTTATCCAACACTTCTCTCAGGATCATAGAAACAATCCTTGCGGAATCAATAACTTCTATATTAAAGTTAAATATTTTACTTATCTGGTTTTTGATAATCGGATAATGTGTGCAGCCGAGTATTAATGCTTGTATTCCGGAGAGTGACTCATTTGTCAGATAAGTACGAATAATTGCATTACTTATATCATCGAATATGAATCCCTCTTCAATCATCGGCACAAGCAATGGAGTTGCCAATGAGATAACAGTTGTCAATGGCGACTTTTGCTTTATTTTCTGTTCATAGGTTCCGGAACTTATTGTCCTCTTGGTGCCGATAACCCCGATTTTATTGAAATTCCTTGTACTCAGATAGTTTACTACCGGGTTTATAACATCAATAAGTATGGTTTTACCTTCAAATTCTTTCTTGAGTGAATCAAATGCCGATGCTGACGCAGAGTTGCAGGCTATAAGAACAACTTTTGAATTGTGTTCCAGCAGAAACTCAGTAATCCGCTGAGAGTAGTATCTTATAGATTCTGCCGATTTATCTCCATAAGGCAGATGAGCTGTATCTCCGAAATAGATTAGGCTTTCGCCAGGCAAAATCTGCTTAATTGCATGGGCTACAGTTAGTCCTCCTACCCCTGAATCAAAAATACCGATTGGTTGTTCTTTCACTTTAGTAGCATATTAAAAAAATGACCATCCCTAATAAGGATGGTCACGATATTAAGGCATTTGAATTATTTTAATCCAAGCTTTGTTTTAACAAGAGGCAGGAGATTAATGCTTTTTGCTTCATCAAAATAGAGAAGTGCACCTTTGGCAACATCAAAAACATATAAAAATCCATTCTCTTTACCTACTTCTTTTATTGCCTTGTCAACTTTTGCATATATTGGCTGGAAAACTTCGGTTTGTTTACCCTGGAGTTGTGTCTGAGCATTTGTCTGAAAGTCCTGAATTCTTTTGTTCATATCAATAAGTTCCTGCTCTTTTGTCTGCTTAACAATATCGCTCAGGAGTTTACTCTCTTTCTGATATGCATCGTTTTTAGTATTTAATTCGACCGACATTAACTCGAGTGCATTAACAAGTTCTTTGCGGAATTTCTCTAGTTTAACGGTGGCTGAGTCATATTCCGGCATAGTTTGAATGAGTTCATCACTGTTAATATGACCAAACTTAAAGTTCTGAGCCATTGCACTCTGTCCCGCCAGAGCAATGACAATTATCACCATCGCTATACTTATAAATCTTTTCATTTTTAAATAATTTTATTAAACAATTTATGCAAAAGTAATTAATTAATTTTTATAACCTAATTTTTCAAGAACCTGATCGCTGATATCAAATTTTGGATTGGCAAACAGGATATTACCACCTGCTGCAGTATCAAAAATGACTGCATAACTTCCATCAACAGCAATCGCTTTTATGGCCTTTAAAATATCATCCTGGATTGGTTTAACCAACTCTTCCCTCTTCTTAAACAGATCACCTGACACTCCAAAATATTTATTCTGAAGGTCTTTCATTTCTTTTTCTTTGGCGATTATTGCTTCTTCCCTTTTGGTTTTCATATCCTGGGAAAGTAGAACTGACTCGTTCTGATAAGACTTATACAACTGTTCAACAACTGCATATCCATCGGCAACTTCTTTTTCCCATTGTTTGGAAAGTTTGTCGAGTTGTTCCTGTGCAGTGGTGAAGGCAGGAATGTTTTTTCTGATATATTCAGAATCTACGAAAGCATATTTCTGAGCAATAGCCATAGCTGAAGTCAGAATAAAGAAACCGATTAATACACCTATTTTTTTCATAACTGTTAATATTTGTTACTTAATTAAAACTCCTGACCTATTGTAAACTGGAATTGTGAATGATTAGCATTTTGGAAGTTTGAAGGGCTAGGAACAGGGTCGAAACCATAGCCCCAGTCAACACCAAGCAATCCAAACATCGGAAGATTGGCTCTTACACCAACACCGGCAGCACGGTTCATTTTGAACGGATTATATTCTTTCAGCTGATACCAGGCTCTTCCTGCTTCAAGAAATGTGAGAACGTATATAGTTGCCGAAGGATTAAGAGATACCGGGTACCGGAGTTCAAAAGTGATTTTCGAATATACGTTACCTGACGGAACAAATTTCGTTGTTATGTTAGGATCACCAGGCGTTAGGGATCCTACTCCACTACCCCCACTGGCATATCCTCTTAACTTTATCATTTCACGACCGTAAAAACTATAACCCGTCATACCATCTCCTCCCACAGAAAAGTTTTCAAAAGGAGATGGACCGATATCTTTATTATAAAATCCAAGATATCCGAATGCAAAACGGGTATTAAGTACCAGTTTATCATTCTTTGTTAACGGATAATAATAATCTGCTTTAAATGTCCATTTATGAAATTCAATAAATTTATATTTAATCTGGTCTGAAACATTGATCATATTCTGCCCACTGATAAGCGAAAAGGGCGGAGTTGCCTGAAGGGATAAGGTAAATGAAGATCCGGTTTCAGGATAGATAAGATTCGGGCCTGTCGAAAACCTGGTAAGTTTTGTAGTAAAGCTTAAAAGGTTGGAGTTCCCATTAGAGAAAAGGAAAGAGTAAACATTATAGTTATTCAGACTATACCGCTGATAGTTTAACTCACCATAAAGAGAGAAATAGTCATCAGGCCAGGCGAGTCTTTTACCTAAACCGATCGATGCACCATCGATAATCATACTCTCGCGGTCATCCTCTCCTTTCTTTTTTCCATTTGTCATAATCGAACGATATAACGAGACAGAAAATGTATTAGGGTTTTTACCTCCCAGCCATGGTTCAACAAATGAAAGATTATATGATGAATAGATACGACCATTAGACTGAGCCCTTATACTTACTGACTGGCCATCGCCTGAAGGATAAGGTTTCCACTCTTTCAGGTTAAAGAAATTACGCATTGCAAAGTTATTAAATCGCACACCCACAGTTCCTACGAGCATACCGGCTCCCCAGCCACCGGAGATCTCAAACTGGTCGTTTGCTTTTTCCTCAAGTTTATAAAGAAGATCAACTGTTCCGTTTGTAATGTCGGGAAGAGGAGTAGGATTAATCTTTTCCGGATCAAAATGACCAAGTACTCCTAACTGACGGACAGACCTTATTATATTAGTCTTACTGAAAAGATCTCCAGGTAAGGTATATAGTTCTCTACGGGCAACATGCTCGTTGGTCCTTGTATTGCCTGTAATCAGAACATTATTAAGGTATGCCTGTTCTCCTTCGTAAATTCTGACTTCAAGGTCAATTGAGTCCTGATCTATTTTTGCCTCAACAGGCGTGAGTCTTGAAAAGAGATAGCCATGATCCTGGTATAAACTACTAACGGCATCCTGGGCACCTGCAGAACCGTTCAATCTGTCGTCAATAAGTGACTGGTTATAAACTGTTCCTTTCTCAACATTAAATACTTTCTTAAGATCCTCTTTCCTATAAACACTGTTACCTACCCAATCCACATTTCTCAGGAAGTATTGTTTCCCCTCATCAATCGTTATCTTTAAACCAACGCGGTTTTCAGAAACTATATAAAGTGAATCGGAGATAATTGTAAAATCTTTGAACCCGTTATCATTGTAAAAAACCGTGAGTTTCTGTTTATCCTCATTAAACTTTTCCCTGATGAATTTTGAAGCTCTGAAAAAATTAATGTTCTTGATCTTTGTCGATTTTAATTTGCTCCTGAGCTTTGATGTTTTGAAAAACTCATTTCCAACAAAAGTGATGTCGGCAATCTTTACTTTTACTTTTTTGTCGACATTGATGCTCAGGATGACGTTATTTGGCTGATCAGGATCGTCTTTCTGCACAAAAGTTACCTGCGTGTTCAGGAACCCTTTCTCGATAAAGTGATCTTTAATTATTTTTTCAGCTGTATTAAGCAGAAAATCAGTTACCTGCGATCCGATAGGAAGATTTATCTTCTTATTGAGATCAGTAGTTTCCGAGGTTTTAAGTCCATTGTATTTGACAGATGATATCCTTGGCCTTTCCTGTAAGTTTATATCGATAAAAGCTGTATCTGAACTGACTTTTGCTATGGTTATTCTTACATCTGAAAACAGCCCTTGTTGCCATAACTTTTTCACAGCAGTGGTTATCGCATCGCCGGGAATTGCAACCGACTGGCCCACTCTTAGTCCGGAAATTCCAATAAGTGCATTTGTATCAAGAAATCTGACTCCGGTTACTGTTACACCTCCTATGATGTAATCCTCAACTGTCATGTAATCGACGATCTTCTGCTTTTCCTGAGCATTTAGAGAGAGGCTCAACAGAGCCAGAAATATTACTAAAAAAGTCTCTGTAATTTTTTTAATCACCATATATTATCATTTTTCCGTAACTTGTTCACTCGTTTTTCCAAATCTTCGTTCTCTCTTCTGGAAATCAATTATAGCAGTATAAAAATCATCCTTACCAAAATCAGGCCAAAGTGTTTCAGTAAAGTATAATTCGGAATAAGCGACCTGCCATAAAAGGAAATTGCTTATTCGTAACTCTCCGCTGGTTCTTATCATCAGTTCGGGATCAGGAATACCATAAGTCGTGAGGTATTTCTCAAAATCCTCTTCAGTAATTGAATTGGGATTAAGAGTTCCCTTTTTCACATCAATTGATATTTCCCTTGCAGCATTTGTAATTTCCCAACGGGAACTGTAACTAAGCGCAATGATAAGGGTAAGTCCGGTACTGACAGAAGTCAGTTTTATTGTTTCAAAGAGCCTTTCCCTTACATCGTTTGCAAGCCTTTCCATATCACCAATTGCTTTAAGCCGGATATTGTTTTTTAATAATGTAGCTGTTTCATTACTAAGCGATTGTACCATAATTCCCATTAGAGCAGATACCTCTTCATCTGGTCTTCCCCAATTTTCCGTTGAGAAAGCATAAAGGGTAAGAAAACCAATCTTCAGTTCTGCAGCGGTCTCAATTACTTCTCTGACTGCACTAACACCCTGTTGATGTCCAAATATTCTATCGAGGCCCTTATGTTGCGCCCACCTCCCGTTACCATCCATAATAATTGCCACATGTGAAGGCAATTTATTGCTATCTATCTGTTCCCTTAACTGCATAACCTAGCGTTTCCTTTTAGAATTCCCTTCGCCATAAGCAGGACAACCAGCCAATTTATTATAGATCTTCCATGTGACTGCTATTCCTGTGAAAGTATACCAGTCGTTATTATGGATCCATCCAATATCTGACGGGGCAACTAAATCATTTATGCCGTCAAAGTTATCATAAAATGTTTTACGAAAACCATATTCGGCTTCCAATCCGATATTTTTATAGACATTAACTTTAAAACCAAACGAGAAGGGAATAACAGGTATATATTTAAAAGATACTGAGTTTACAAAGGCTATCCCCGCACCTGCAGCGAAATAGGGAGTAAAATCCCATAGTTTCCCTTCTGTTGAATATGGCAAAAAATTGAACTCAAACTGCATAGCCAATTCACCGACAGTACCCGAGAATGACGCTCCTCTTGCCTGCTGAAAAGCATTTTTAAAATCAAGGTCATGTGCCCTGATACCTCCAATGAACAGGTTAGCTCTTAAAGCCTGCCGTGGATTTAAGTTCAGTCTGTAAAAAATTCCACCCGCTGGAAGCGGCGAGTACAATAGCTTGTTAGGATTTATATCGCCAAGATAGGATGATACCCCTGCAAAAATTCCATAATCAGAATTGCGCTGACCGGATAAGGAGATTGACAGGAATAAAAATAAAAATAATAGTAACCAGTGTATTCTTTTCATGAAAACTGAGCCAGCTCTTTATCATCTGAATGAGGGCAAACCATTTGCTCCGGTCTTCAGCTTGTAAGTAATTGTAAAATTCAAAAAATAATAAACGTCATTTGAGCTGGAATATTGTGATGTATAACCATCAAGATTATCGGAAAATGAATATCTGCCTGTAAATTCAACTCCAAAATTAAAATTTGGCGAGTAAATCATAGTGCTTCCGATGCCAACAGGGATAACAGTAGAAAAACCACCCGGATTTATTCCAAAATTCTCGAGCGCTTTATTTGCCTTAATCGAGTAGCCAACTCCACCTATTCCGGTAAATATATAAAAGTCGAGTGACTTAATAAATCCATTGAATCCGGTATCTTTTCCTTTTGTAAACAGATAACTGTCTTCAGCTTTATTCTTTATAAAATAATATTCACCGATAAGTGCAGGTTCAATGAATTGAATAGAAGCTTCAAATCCTCTGTTTTCATTTGAACCTCTCACGTCTGTTGCGTGCAGTAACCCTGAAGTAAGGCTAAGTCTGATATTAAATGACTGTGCAACCCTGTATTTTAAATTGGCGTTGAAGTCGAATCGCGTTTGACTAAGAGTTATATCCCTTAAACCGAGGATATTTTTAGTCTTTGAGTATCCTCCGATATCTCCAAAGAAAAACGAAGGCCCTATTCCAGCAACTGCTTCATATCGTTTCAGTTTCCAAATTTGAGCATCAGTAAATGATACAATGAAACAAAGGAGTAAAATGGTCAGAATGGGCCGTTTCATAGAAATTTCTGTATTATTACAAACACAAATATAATAAATTATCTCAATTCCTCGTATCAGCGCCCCACATCAGTTTATTTCTGAGAGTACTGTAAAAATCTCTTCCATTTAACATTACTGTTCTGATTTTTACCGGAGCTCTTACAATATGTATCTCTTCGGTGAATGGCAGCTTCTTTGACCGAAAGTCGCATGTAGTAAGATACTCATTGCTCCTTCCCTCGATTACCATCCTGATCTTGCCTTCCCCGGAAAGAATGATTGGTCTGATAGTCAGGTTATGCGGCGCTATGGGGGAAATAATAATGCTCTCATCGTCAGGTGATAATATAGGGCCGCCAACACTCAGATTGTATGCAGTTGAGCCTGTGGCAGTAGAAACAATCAATCCGTCAGCCCAATATGTGTTGAGATGGGTTTCATCAACAAATACGCTGATGGTTATCATACTAAGATCAGCCTTCTGAATAGTTATTTCGTTAAGTGCGGTGGAAGAATTTCCTTCAAACATCCCTTCCGGATGTGATATTTCCAGAAGACATCTTTCGATAATTTCATATTCACCCTTACATAACATATCAATTGAATGGCTTATTTCATCGGCAGAAATATTTGCCAGGAAACCCATCCGTCCGGTGTTAACGCCTGCAATCGGGATTCCCAGATCCTTAACTTTCAGAACTGTTTCAAGAAATGTACCATCACCTCCAACACTCAATACCAGATCAGCCAACTCAGAAGAATGAGAAAGTTCGTCTGACTTTTCAACTATTTCCCAGCCTGGTCCGGTTACAGGATTTACAAGTTTCTGATAGATCCTAGTTTTAATTCCTCTTTTGTGAAACTCTTCAACAAGTCTTTCGACTCCGGTCCTGGTTTTTAAATTATTATCTTTGAAATATATTGCTACTCTCTCCAGCATATTTCAGGTATTAAGGTATTTCATCAGAATGTCAAATCTTTCTGAATAAAAGCGGTCCATCGAATCATTATTTGAAACCCAGGTTTTAACCTCATAGTTATACCGTTCAAACGTTCTGATCACCGATGCTAAATCAGTTGTGTTCACTTTCAGTGTTACCTCCAGTTTGGTTGATTCCGGTGGCGAAGTTATATACATGCTAAGCACTTTAACATTATTACCCTCAACGATCTGGGCGATCTGTGAGAGCGAATAATCCCTGTCAATAAGTTCAAGAACAATTATTCCACCAGGCTGATCCATTGATGAAAGACCTGCTATATGTCTTATAAGATCACTTGTTGTAATTACACCTTTGAAATGGTTATTACTGTCAAGAACCGGGACAATTGACAGCTTTAACCGGGAGGCCAGACCAATAACTTCAAAAATATGCTGCTCCCCGTCAACATAAGGTTTAAACAATGTAAGAGTATGATTTCCAATTGGTTCTTCTGGCTTATTCATATCATAAATGTCAGCATCAGAAATAAGACCAAGAAAATCCTGGTTATTGACTATAGGAAGATGCGATACCTTGAATATCTCCATCCAGTTCAGGGCCGTTTGTCCCAAATCGGACGTCTTGAGGGAAGGAATTACTTCGGATATTAAATCTTTAGCGACCATACAATGTTTTATTTTCAACTAAAATAGTAAAAAAAAAGACAGTTATTGTAATTTTGAACACAATTACAATACAGATAATTCTTACATTTATTATAATGACAAAGTTAAGCGTTAATATCAATAAGATTGCAACTCTTAGAAACGCCCGGGGTGGAAATGTTCCAAATGTATTAACCGCGGCAATAAATTGCCAGCTTTTCGGAGCCGATGGGATAACCGTTCACCCGCGACCGGATGAAAGACATATCAGGTATAATGACGTACTGGAGATCAAACCACTAATTACTACTGAATTTAATATTGAGGGTTATCCATCCAAAGAATTCATTACCCTCGTTTTGTCAGTCAGACCCGATCAGGTCACACTTGTGCCTGACCCTCACGATGCAATCACGTCAAACGCCGGGTGGGATACGCTCAAGAACAAGATCTTTCTTACCGAAATAGTTTCCGAATTCAGGAAAAAAGGTATACGTACTTCCCTTTTTGTTGATACAAACCCGGTTAATATTGAAAATGCAGCGCTAACCGGTACCGACAGGGTTGAACTTTACACTGAACCTTATGCCTCAGGTTTTAACAGGAACGCCATCGAGGCTGTTGAACCTTTTATAAAAGCTGCTGAGATAGCACGGAATGCCGGAATAGGATTAAACGCCGGACATGATCTGAACCTGGATAATCTGAGATACTTTCATCAGAGTATCCCATGGATCGAAGAAGTTTCAATAGGACATGCACTTATTTCTGACGCATTATATCTGGGGCTTGAAAATGCCATCCAGATGTATAAGCGGCAATTAGCCTGACTGAGTTAATGATGAAACTCTTCTACAGAAAATATGGCAACGGTCCGCCTCTGGTAATTCTTCATGGTCTGTACGGATCATCCGACAACTGGGTAACTATTGCAAAAAAACTAGCTGAAAGTTTCACGGTTTATTTGCCTGACCAGCGAAACCATGGACAGTCTCCACACAGTGAAATACATGATTATGACTCGATGAGAGACGATCTCTTTGAACTGGCAAATGACTTGTCTCTTAAAAAGTTTTTCCTTGCAGGACATAGCATGGGGGGTAAGACAGCAATTTCATTTGCTCTTAAATGGCCCGAAAGGTTAAACGGGCTGCTAATTGCGGATATCTCCCCTTTTACTTATGAAGCCCATGGACATTCGGCATATTCTCAACATTTTACCATTCTGAATGCGATTCTTTCTTTTGATTTGCAGAAGATTTCAACCCGGGGTGAGGCAGATGCGCTCTTAACGGAGAAGATTCCTTCAGAAAAGACCAGAGGTCTCATTCTTAAGAATCTCCAAAGAACCACAGAGAATTCTTTCAGCTGGAAATTGAATGCTGTATCATTGCTTAAGAACCTCGATAAAATAATGGAGGGAATTAAACGTCAGACTGATTTCAGCCAGCAGATTACAGGATTTCCGGTTATCTTTCTCAAAGGAGGCGATTCAGATTATATTCCAACAAAGGATTTCAAAGATATCCTTCACGTTTTCCCTGCAGCGGATATAATTGAAGTACCCGGAGCCGGTCACTGGATTCAGGTTGACAGACCTGATGAAGTAATTAAAAATCTTAAAAGGCTATTGGGGGATTGACAAAATCCGGCAGAGGTACTTGTTTTCCAGGGAAAAAAATTGCCAATTAATCCGGATTAGTTCCGGAAATAACCGGTTTATGTGCCTTCCTGTCGCTTTTTCTGTAAATATACCAATATGCCAGAGGAATAAAGAATAAACTAACTACAGTACCTAATGACATTCCTCCGATCAATGCCAGCGCCATTGGCCGCTGAAGTTCAGATCCTATACCTGAACTAAAGAGCATAGGAATAGTTGATACAAGTGAGGCCATAGCAACCATTAAAATGGGTTTTAGCCTTCTTGATCCTGCCGTATAGATAGCCTCCTTTAAAGCAATTCCTTCCCTG